>CBFGPJ010000571.1:0-2435 GCA_965650615.1 uncultured Fluviicola sp.
AATGACACCATTGTCTTTAATATTTCTTCAGAAACGGCAAATCCACTGAATGGAAAACCCGGAATGCAGATCCGGATTCGTTCTCTGAATGCCAATAATAGAATTGTATTGACAGGTTCGGCAGTTGATGGAACGGTTCACTATTGGAACCTTCCGGAATTAACCAATGGCGCAGGGAATTTCGGTCAGACATTTACAACCTACGGATCAAACGGAATCACTGGAGATTCGTTTTATGCCATTGGAGAACCAGGTTGCACGAATAGCGTGATAACTGTCGCGGCTTATGCATCAAGTTATGTAAGCGGTTCAGGGAATACAATCGGTGGAGCACCTGCATCATTTACCAGTATCGGGCCTTTGCATAATGAGACGATGAAACCGGATATTGCGGCTCCGGGTGTGAATGTTATTTCGTCCATTTCATCTTATACGGATGCGACGTATACGGCGGTTGCTTCGATAACTTTCAATAATAAGACTTACGATTTTGCAAAATTCTCAGGAACTTCCATGGCTACACCATGTGTTGCCGGAATCGTTTCCCTGATCCTGGATGCTAATCCGACCCTTTCCAGTCAACAGGTAAAAGACATTATTAAAACTACGGCACGACTGGACAATTATACCGGAAATATTGTTGCTCCTGGTGATCCGAAATGGGGAATGGGAAAGGTGAATGCGTATGCTGCAGTTCAGCTGGCTTTAAACACGGCTTCATTAGATGAAAATACAAAGCTGGTTCCTTTTGTGCTTTATCCCAATCCGACCGCGGAGGTTTTACATGTTTTGAATGTAAATGATCTTCCGGTATCTGTTATGTCTGTCATTTCATTGGATGGAAAAGTTATTGAACCAAGGGTAGACGAAAGCACGATCGATGTTTCAGGACTCAGAAATGGACTTTATTTCTTGAAAATTCAATCGGATACGGAAACATATACGCTGACCTTCGTTAAGGACTAGTTTGTCTGGATAGTTATCCCGCCCAATTTTCCCGGTCCAGATTTCGTAATTGGATCGCTTCGGATAAATGAACGGTTTCAATGTTTTTAGACTCATTCAGATCTGCAATTGTCCGTGCAACTTTTAGAATACGGTCGTAAGCTCTGGCCGAAAGACCCAGGCGATCCATTGCATGTTTCAATAATTGCTTGCCTTCCTGGGAGATTTCGCAAAACTCAATCAGTTCTTTGCGCTGCATTTGCGCATTGCAATGTGTTTGTGAGCCTTGATAGCGATGAAGCTGAATAATCCTGGCCCGGATTACGCGTTCTCGTATTTCCGAACTGGTTTCCGTTGGAGCATTGAAGGCCAGATCATCAAATGAAACAGGTGTTACTTCCACATGCAGATCGATGCGATCCAATAACGGGCCGGAAATCCTGTTTAAATACCGTTGTACTGTTCCCGGGGCACAAACACATTCCTTTTCCGGGTGATTGTAGTAACCGCATGGGCAAGGATTCATTGCCGCTACCAACATAAACCCTGCAGGATAATCCACAGAAAAACGTGCCCGCGAAACAGTTACCGTTCGATCTTCCAAAGGCTGTCGCATCACTTCCAGGACTTGTCGCTTGTATTCAGGAAGTTCATCCAGGAACAAAACGCCATTGTGGGCAAGGGAAATTTCTCCCGGTTGCGGATAGGAGCCACCACCAACCAGGGCCACATCGGAAATCGTATGATGCGGTTTTCTGAAAGGTCTTTGGGTGATTAGACCATTGTTTTTCCCGATTTTTCCGGCAACTGAGTGAATTTTGGTTGTTTCCAGGGATTCATCGATGCTCATTGGAGGAAGGATCGTCGGCAGTCTTTTGGCGAGCATGGATTTTCCTGCTCCGGGAGGTCCGATCAGGATCACATTGTGTCCGCCGGCAGCTGCAATTTCGAAAGCCCGTTTGATGGCGCTTTGACCTTTTACATCTCTGAAATCGACTTCATTCTCATGGAGCTGACGCTGAAATTCTTCTTCGATATTGAATTTTACAGCAGTAAATGGCCGTGTGTCGTTCAGGAAATCGATTACTTCCTGCATGTTTTCCATTCCATAAACATCAATTCCTTCAACAATTGCAGCTTCGGATTCATTTTGTTTGGGAAGCAGAATTCCTTTGAATCCGTCTTTTTTAGCTTGCATAACGATCGGGAGGACGCCCTTCACAACCTGGAGTGTTCCGTCGAGAGATAATTCACCCAGGAGCATGTAATCTTCCAGTTTGTAAGCGGAAATTTGCTCGGAAGCTGCCAGTATTCCAATTCCGATTGCCAAATCGAATGTAGATCCTTCTTTCCGGATATCAGCAGGTGCCATATTGACGGTAATCTCTTTCCCGGGATAATTCAGGTTGTTATTCTTCAAGGCTGCCTTAATCCGCTGATGACTCTCCTGGACCGCTTTATCCGGTAATCCGACCAACATGAAATTCACT
>CBFGPJ010000572.1:0-2431 GCA_965650615.1 uncultured Fluviicola sp.
TGCTTGATTTTGGAGTGAAAAAGAATATTGTACGTTGTTTAGCCGATAGAGGTTGCCTGGTGAAAGTATTCCCCATGAATGCTTCCCTGGAAGAATTGAAAGCCTTTAAACCGGATGGATACATGTTATCTAACGGTCCCGGAGATCCGTCAGCTATGCCGAATGAAATTGCTTTGGTAAAAGAATTGGTAGAAGTAGGAACTCCTGTGTTCGGAATTTGTTTGGGACACCAGATCCTTGGATTGAGCCAGGGATTGAAAACAGAGAAAATGTTTAACGGTCACAGAGGGATTAATCATCCGGTGATGAATCTGGTTACAGGAAAAGGAGAAATCACTTCGCAAAACCACGGATTCGTGATTGCAAAAGACAGTGTTGCATCCAATCCACGAATTAAAGTTACTCACGAACACCTGAACGATAAAACAATTGCAGGGATCATGCTGACTGACAAACCGGTCTTTTCAGTGCAATACCACCCGGAAGCATCTGCCGGACCACACGATTCCCGCTATTTATTCGATCAGTTTATTGAAAATATGAAACAAGAGAAGCAACGCTTCGAAGGGGACAAACGTTAGTGCGGACCAAATAAGAAAGAACTAATATTCAAATAAAACACATGAGTTATATCGCACGCATTGTCGGAAGACAAGTTTTAGATTCAAGAGGTAATCCAACTGTAGAAGTGGATGTTTATACAACAAATGGTGCAGTAGGAAGAGCTGCTGTTCCCTCCGGAGCTTCAACAGGAGTTCACGAAGCTGTTGAATTACGTGACGGCGATAAATCCATTTACCTTGGGAAAGGAGTTTTAAAGGCAGTTGAAAACGTTAATTCAATCATAGCTGAAGAGTTGATCGGGATGGATATTTTCGATCAAAAACTGATTGACCGTGTTTTATTGGAATTGGATGGAACCCCAAACAAATCAAAGTTGGGAGCAAATGCAATCCTAGGAACATCTTTAGCGGTAGCGAAAGCTGCAGCTCAGGAAGCAGGATTGAGCTTGTTCAAATACGTTGGCGGGGTCGGAGCAACAACAATGCCTGTCCCGATGATGAATATTTTGAACGGAGGTTCTCATGCAGATAACCTGATCGATATCCAGGAATTTATGGTGATGCCCTTCGGAGCATCTTCTTTTTCAGAAGGATTGCGTTGGGGAACGGAGATTTTCCACCACTTGAAATCCGTTTTGAAAGAGAAAGGAATGTCAACAAATGTTGGTGATGAAGGAGGTTTTGCTCCGAATTTGGGATCCAATGAAGAAGCAATCCAGGTTGTGTTGCAAGCAATTGAAAAAGCTGGATTTAAACCGGGACACGACGTGCACATTGCTTTGGATGCAGCATCTTCTGAATTTTACAATGCAGAAAAAGGATTGTATTTGTTCGAATCTACCGGAGATTCCATGACATCTTCTCAAATGGTCGACTTTTGGGCTGATTGGTGCCAAAAATATCCGATTGTTTCTATTGAAGACGGGTTGGCTGAAGATGATTGGGCTGGCTGGAAAGAAGCAACTGATAAGTTGGGGAATAAAGTTCAATTGGTTGGAGATGATTTGTTCGTTACGAATACAAAACGTTTATCGCAAGGAATTGAACAGGGAATTGCAAATTCGATTTTGGTGAAAGTAAACCAAATCGGTTCTTTGAGTGAAACAATCGAAGCGGTCCAAATGGCAACAAGAAACAGTTACACTTCAGTAATGTCACACAGAAGCGGTGAAACGGAAGATAACACCATTGCGGATTTGGCGGTCGCTTTGAATTGCGGACAAATTAAAACAGGATCAGCTTCCAGAAGCGATCGCATGGCTAAATACAATCAATTATTAAGAATAGAAGAAGAACTGGGAGAAACTGCTTATTATCCTGGAAAGAATTTTCGATTTTTATAAGATAAAAGAAACATTAGAAAAAGGGAGTCCGCAATAACGGGCTCCCTTTTTTTGTTCACCATCGTGTTTTTTGAAAACTCATTTTGCAAGTAATTCCCAAAGATTCGTACCTTATGACCTGAAATTCAAACGAATCTGAAAAATCTGTTCATAAAGTGAAAAATCGGCTCGATTTAATCAGAATGAACTAATTTTTAACAAAATGTTTAAAAGCGGTAAGTTTTTATGAACTGAAAGCAACCAAATAATGTTTAAATCGTTTAGAAATCAAAGCACTAATTATGAAGAATTTAATACTAGGTTTAGTTTTTGCAATGGGAACATGTTGGGTCAGTGCCCAAAGTTCTGTTCCTCAGACTAATGCGCCTGCTTTTTTTGCACAATGCATGGTGAATGTAAGTAATCAAAATGATTTAATAACATTGGAAAATCAATTGCGTACCATACCTTACGTAAATGTAGTTCGAGTTGATATTCCAACACATCGATTATTCTTAATCACAAAAGATATTACTTCATTCACTG
>CBFGPJ010000573.1:0-2418 GCA_965650615.1 uncultured Fluviicola sp.
CAACTTCCTGGAATGCGTATCAATTTTATCATAACCAGGTTTTTCGAGAACAATATCCAATTTACCATCTTCTCTTACTTTCTTCACATATCCCTTCAGGTTTTCACCCATGCGAACCCTGCGATGTAATTCGTTTTTGAAGATCAGTCCCTGGAATTTGTTATTTACCAGGACTTTTAATCCTAGCTCGGTGAATTCCCAAACCATCAGATCTACCATGTCATTTTCCTGGAGCTCATCTTTGACCGGTTCAATATACATTCCAATTCGTGAAGTTCCAACCAAACGCTGAGTCGCTTCATCAATGTACATGTAGATAAAATAATGCTTTCCTTCTTCCAAAGGTTTCGGTTGTTCACGATAGGGAATAAGCAGGTGTTTTTCAACTCCCCATTCAGCAAAAGCACCATACTGGTTCACTTCTGCAATTTTCAGGAAAGCAAATTGGTCCACCAACACTTTCGGAGTCAGTGTAGTTGCTATAATTCTTCCTTCAGAATCCTTATACAAAAACACTTTCACCATATCATCTATCTGAAAAGACGGATCCACATATTTCGTTGGTAACAAAACATCGTTCCCTTCTTCATCTTCCAGATAAGCTCCCGGAGCCGTAAAACGGTCGAGGCGCAATTCGTTATAAACTCCTAATTCCACAACGCAAAGGTAGTTTAAAATTGACAATTGAAAATGTAAAAGAAAGTCAAGCTGGAGATTGGTGAAGGAACATTTTGAAATAGCACAGGTAAAGCAACCCAAATATCAAAACATGATATTATGTATTCGTTATATAACGAATAACATTTTTGATTGCTAAAATCCTAAACCAGTATATCCTTCTTAGAAATATAAATTCCCGGATTGCTTCGCAGCAATGATCATGCAAGGCAATTTCAAATCATTGGTAATTAATGACTGAGCGAAATTATCAAATTGAGGAAGTAAACTTTCCGAGTGATACGCAATTGCGATCAGGTCAATCTTCTTCTCATTCACGTATCCCATGACTTTTTTGGAGTAACCACCACTGGAAGGAAGCAGATTCACCTCACATTTTGCACCTTTTTCGTCGTATTTGTTACGAATAAGCAAAACCCTGTTTTTTGTCTGCTGAGATAATCCTTCATCGGTATGTCTCTCACCGATCACGTGAACAGTTGCATCAAAAATACGCGCTAAATCTCCCGCAGGACTCACGATCTGAAGGCTTTCCTTTGTTAAATCGATCGGAACAACGTTGTTTTTGATCTCTACGTGCTTGGTTTCCTTTTGTACTATGATAAACGGAACATCGCAGCTGGTAATCACTTTCATGGCAAAGCTTCCGGTTAATTTCTGGAATCCTTTTGCACCATGTGTTCCCATAAGGATCAATTGGGCATGCTCTCTGTTCGCAATTTTATTTATATCGGTAAAAATATCTCCGACCGTTACCAATACGAACATCTCCACATTTGTCGGAATTGTCTTGGATTTCACGATCTCCCATAATTTTGCTTCTACAGCCGCAATTTTGGATTTATTGTCGACCAAATGCAACAGCATAATATCTGTTCTAACGTGCGTACCAAGGAATAAGGCATAGTCCAAAGCAGTGTTTCCAACCTCAGTTAAATCATGCGGGACGATGTACAAATTTCGA
Source organism: uncultured Fluviicola sp. (assembly GCA_965650615.1). Classification (GTDB taxonomy): domain Bacteria; phylum Bacteroidota; class Bacteroidia; order Flavobacteriales_D; family Crocinitomicaceae; genus Fluviicola. Next base: position 1,643 of record CBFGPJ010000573.1, read on the forward strand.
CTCATAGCGATTATTTTTCACCAAAATAGCCAAAAAAACGATTCAGTAAGAGTATTAATTTTTAACATTTTAATGTTGATCGAATATTTCACCGATTATTCACCGATTTTAACGAAGATTGGCGGCAGGGTTTCTTAGCACCATCTAATTTTGTTTATGCTTTAAAAAGTTTCACATGTTTGGAATTATTCTTTTACTTATTCTTTTAGCTCAGGCTACGTTTTCCTATTCTCTTTTCGAGCTTCAACACCCGTTCTATCTTGTATTGGGAATTGTACAATTGGTCCTGTTCTTCGGAAGCATGATTTTGATGATGCGTATGTTCCGCCATCGAAAAACAACGGATTACAGAAAAGGGTTCAATGCTTTTGGTGTCATGATCGCAACAGGAGTTCCCGCACTTGGCTTTTTTATTTTCGGAATTATCTACCTGATCACAGGAATCGCTTTTATTGAAGCCATAGGTTTTGGGATTGCCATTGCCTTATTCTTTGCAATTCTTTCAGGAATTATTTGGGGGAGATGGAATTGGAAAACACATACGATTGATCTGCCGTTTGAAAATCTTCCGGAAGATTCCGATGGTTTGAAAATTGTTCAGATCAGTGATATTCACGTGGGAAGTTTCTTTAATAAACACGACAAAGTAGAAAAGGCCATTCAACTGATCAACCAACTGGAAGCTGACTTTGTATTCTTTACCGGTGACCTGGTCAATAATCTTGCAGAAGAAATGCTGGGATGGGAACCGGTTTTCTCCAAAATCCAGGCGAAAA
>CBFGPJ010000574.1:0-2416 GCA_965650615.1 uncultured Fluviicola sp.
AGGTGATTCTCTTCTCTATACCCCCAGTCAGATAAAGGGCTGTTCGCAATATCGCGAACTTGCAAAGTTGCAACTTTGAAAACAAATTCGAAGATTCTGTATCTAAATATTAAGTACATAATTCCCACTAGTAAGCGCCTCAAAAAAATTTGTGCATTTGCGGTAAAAATAAAATTGGGTGCGGATCGTGATTAATTCTCAACGCATCGTATGCCTACAATGTTGATATATGTATTGCATGTGTAATTGTTGTCACATTTTACCGCAACAAAAATTCCAATACCGTATTCATGAATTCTTCCGGTTGTTCCGCATGGACCCAATGGCCTGCATTTTCAATGGTCACAAAAGAAGAATCCGGGAATTGGTTTTCAATATCCGGGATGTCTTCATCCAAAATGTAAGCCGAAATTGCTCCGCGAATAAACAGTGTTTGGACCATTACCTCCTCTTCAGGAAGTGCCTGAAGGATATGGTTCATTTCCTTTTCCAATACGGCCACATTCATGCGCCAGGCCAGTTTTCCTTTCTCTGCCCAGTACAGGTTTTTTAATAAGAATTGCCGGGTACCGTTTTCGGGAACGAAAGGCAATAGAATTTCTTCGGCTTTGGATCGCGAGTCCATTTCAGATGCATTCACAGCATGTATTCCGGCTAGAATTTGCTGATGATGCATGGGATATTGTTTGATTCCCATGTCCACCACAATCATTTTATCAATGGTTTCAGGATAAAGCTGGGCATAGCGCATCACTGTTTTCCCACCCATAGAATGGCCCAGCAAATGAACTCTATTCAATCCGAGATCCGTAATCAGTTCATGAAGGTCTTCTGCAAGAATATCGTAATCGAACTCATCGCTCCAATCCGTATGACCGTGATTGCGCTGATCGACCAAAATAACCTGGAAATAATCCGAGAAACGCTTGGCATGGGTTTGCCAATTATCTGAAGAACCAAAAAGTCCGTGAAGGATGATTAAAGGTTTTCCTTCTCCTATGATACGATGCTGCAGTTTCATGCTGCAAAACTACAAATCCGCTTTGTTTTTAGCTGAGTAAATGAGAAAAAAAGCGGAAGATATTTGGCATTTCCCAATTCGTTTCGGGAACTTCCACGTTGATCTTGGTTGTTTTTGTTTCTGTAACGGTAGTCGTTGAAGGACTGCTCGATTTTGTTTCTCCTTCGATGTCGGTAGAACTTGATTTCCCGGTTGTGAACTGTTTGTCGTTGATTGTTTCAATAATGGAAACAATTTTATCCGCGGAAATCTTTGATTTGTCAAATGTGATGTAAGCGGTATTGGTCTTTCTTCCTGATTCAAAATCATAGGAAACGCGATCAACAGCGCCGGTTTCTTTCAAAGCCATGCGGATCGAACCACCGCAAGCATGTTCACAAGTCATTCCTGAAACCTCGATCGCCAGTTTGCGATTTGCCAGAACCGGATCTAATTTTTTATAGACCACTTTCTTTTCAACGGAGATAATCTTTTTCTCATTGGATGAACAAGAACCCAAAACCAACACGGTTGCCAGTCCTAAAAAAATCAAGTGTTTCATGGTTTAACTTTTATGGGCATAAATGTAAGGGAAACGAAAGACCTGTTTCACCAATTTTTGTTAAAATGGGTGAATGGCAACCGAAGTTTAACAATTGACAAATTCTTGTACATAAATAGGAAAGAGCCGGTTTGTAATGCTTTATGCAGGTAAGAAGAATCATGAAAAATGAAGTTGGTGCCAAACAATTCGTAATTCGGCATTCGTATTCGTAATTAATAAACGTAATTTTGTATCATGTCTGAAATAGTAAATAAAGTAGCACAAAGCGGATTGATCGCAGTTGATTTGGCGGAATATTGTCCGAAGAATTCTGAGTTTGCGGGTTTTGATTTTGAACCTTCTCTATGGCAGGGTTTGGTCTTGAAGGAAAAGGATTTTCGTGATTATGTGAAGAATTTTGACTGGGAGCAATTCAAGGCTAAGCATGTCTACTTGTATTGTTCTGTCGAAGCTATTTTACCTTCCTGGGCATTTATGCTGGTAAGTTCGAAACTAGTTGGTATTGCGAATTCTGTTACAATCGGGACTTTAGCTCATGCAAGACAAAAAGCGTTGGAATTGAGTATCGAAAAATTGGATGTCCAGCAATTCAATGACGGGAAACTGATCGTGAAAGGATGTTCGGATATTCCCAATCCGGAAGCGGCAATGTCACAATTTTTGGTGAAGGTGCAACCGGTTTGTTCCAGTATCATGTATGGCGAACCGTGTTCTACCGTTCCGATTTACAAAAAGTCTAAACAGAAATAGCTTCCGACCGGAATCCCATTTTTTGTATTGATTCAAACAAGGCCGGAAGCAATTCCTTTTGTCTTTCGGTGATTTTCGCATTGTCATGCAGCACCAGGATT
>CBFGPJ010000575.1:0-2410 GCA_965650615.1 uncultured Fluviicola sp.
GCGTAAGTCATAAATGAATTTGAAATAAGCAGCAATGCAATGGTAAGAAGCGCTCTCATGATTCGTTTTTCTTACAAATGTAATGTAGGTACGCGATCCTTCACGTACCTACTTGAATATTTTCAATTTTTATAAACGTTTTTCTTTTCGATTCGTCCGTCAACACTTTCAATGTAAACAAAAATCCATCCTTGCGGAAGATCGTGCAGTGAAAAACACCAATTCGGCATCGCATGATTTTTCAGTACCTGGCCGTTCAGGTCTATCAATGTAATGTCTTTAATTTCAAGAGAAGAAGTAACCATTAATAAGTCACTGGTTGGATTCGGGTACACTTTCAGATCCCAGGCAGGTAATTGGCTCTCTTCCGGCGGTTCTGACATTTGTGCGTGTAACGAAGTGGAAATAAGGAATAATCCACTTAGTAAAACTAAGGTTTTCATGGTATCTTGGATTTAACCTTATAATCGGGCGGAATTGTAAACGTTACAACAATTGTTCAATTATCCATTTTCAATTATTTTTAGAGCATGGTAAAACCAATCAAACTCTCAGAAGCAAATGCTGATTTCTTTGACCGGGTATATCAGGTTGTACAGTTGATCCCGAAAGGAAGGGCTACGTCCTATGGTGCAATTGCCAAATATCTGGGTGCAAAAAGTGGAAGCCGAATGGTTGGTTGGGCTATGAATGCTGCGCACAGTATTTCTGAAGTCCCTGCGCAACGTGTGGTAAACAGGAATGGTCAGTTAACCGGTAAAATGCATTTTGAAACACCAACAAAAATGGAAGAATTACTTCTTTCCGATGGTATCGAGGTAAAGAATGACCAAATTGTTAATTGGAAAGAAGTTTTTTGGGATCCAATGACTGAATTACAGATCGATTAAGGGAATTTGGAGATGAGTTGTTGATCATTTGTAACTTTAATTTCACAATCAGTTCGGTAATCGGCAATTTGTTCATTGAAGAGTTCTTCATTTCCGGAAAGATGCGCACGGAACGAAAGTTCATTTTGAATTGCTTCCAAAGCATTGTAGCTGTAAGAAATTGTTTCCATTTCGCCCATTTGATTTAATAAGCTTCGCTCTTTCTCAACCAATTTTTTGGCATGTTCAACCTGGCGCTCATATTCCGACTGGCATGAACTCAAAAACGCAAGAATTGAAAGGACCTGTAGTAGATTTTTCCATTTCATAGGACAAAGTTACACACAAAGAATTCATTAAAAAAATTGGTTGTTTCTCCAAAACTGTTAAATATTCATTTTTTCTGATAGAATATTCAAATTAATAAACCAGCCATTCTATTTTAGACTCAAGATTACTGATTACATTTGTAGAGCATGATTTTGGTAACCGGATCAACAGGACTTCTCGGATCACATGTGGTGGTTGAATTACTCCGTAAAGGTTATGAAGTGCGTGCGATGTTCCGGGAGGAAGCACGAAAGAAAATTGTTTATCGCTTGCTGGACTTTTATTACCCGGAAGAGAAAGAAATCCTGCTTCAAAAATTAAACTGGTTTCATGGAGATATTTTGGACCTGTCGGATGTAGAAGATTCATTGGTCGGAATTTCAAAAGTAGTCCATTGTGCGGCGCTGGTTTCCTTTCATAGAAGAGATTTTAATGTGCTTTTCAGGGTGAATAGAAGAGGAACTGCCAATATGGTCAATTTTGCATTAGACTCCGGGGTGGACCAATTCATTCATGTTTCCTCAACGGCAGCAGTAGGAAGTGATTCTCTGATTGCAGATGGCTTGAGACGTGAAACCAACAGGTGGAATCCGAACGATGAAGTGAGTGGTTATTCCTTATCTAAATTTAGTGCCGAAAAAGAAGTCTGGAGAGCAAGTGAAGAAGGTTTGCCGGTTTCAATTGTGAATCCAAGTGTTATGTTTGGCCCGGGTTCCTGGGAGGAAAGTTCGCTCAAGATCTTCAGAACACTTAACAAAGGATTAACCTACTACACAAAAGGTTCCAACGCTTTTGTTGATGTACGTGATGTGACTTCCCTGATCTTAAAACTGATTGAAACAGAGAAAACCGGAGAGCGGTACCTGGTTACAGGTTCCAATTTGGAATTCAAGGAGCTGTTTGATCAGATTTGCAAACAACTGAAGGTAAAAGCACCATCCAAATTAGCAGGGCCGTTCTTGACCGGATTGGCATGGCGATTATCTGGTATCTTAGGCCGTATTCAGGGTAAAAGACCAACAATCACTAAAGAAAGTGCACGAAGTTCACAAAGTGATTCCAAATTTTCCAATGAAAAATTACTGCGCGACTTCCCGGATTTCAAGTTCACCAAATTAGAAGATACAATCTCCACAACGATTAAAGGAAGAATGGACCTTTAGAGTTGAGAATTGATAATGGAAAATTGAAAAAGTAAGAGTCTTTTATAA
>CBFGPJ010000576.1:0-2408 GCA_965650615.1 uncultured Fluviicola sp.
TGGGGATTGTATGCCGTTCCGGGAATTATTGAATCCTGGTCGATTTGCTCGGAGGACTGGATTACAAGAGACAGTACATCCTCCTACGATGACTATAAAAAATGGTATTTCGGATTGAAAGATTCATTGAATCCAGTGAAATTTGATCCGGGTCAGTGGGCAACTGTTTCGAAACTTGCCGGAATGAGATACCTGGTTTTTACAACCAAACATCATGACGGATTCAGTATGTTCGATACGAAACAAACGGATTTTAAGATCACGAACGGCCCCTTTGCATCGAATCCAAAATCTGATGTGTTGAAGCATGTGTTTTCGGCCTACCGCAAAGAGGGATTTATGATTGGCGCCTATTTTTCAAAACCCGATTGGCACAATGAAAATTACTGGTGGCCGCTATATGCAACTCCCAACCGGAACAATAATTACGACACACGAAAACATCCGTGGCGCTGGCAGCAATTCCAGGATTATACGTTTAAACAGATCCAGGAAATTGTTACCGGATATGGAAACGTGGATATTTTGTGGCTGGATGGTGGATGGGTGCGTCCAAAGAATACGATCGATGAAGAAGTACTTTCGTGGGGTGCACCAATTCCGGCGTGGGACCAGGAATTGGATATTGCTGGAATTGCACAGATGGCACGCTCCAATCAACCGGGAATGATCGTTGTCGACAGAACGGTTCAGGGACCATACGAGAATTACCAAACTCCTGAACATTCGATCCCTGAAAAGAAACTCGATAATCCATGGGAAACTTGCATGCCGCTTTGCAACAATTGGGGTTATGTCCCAAACGATGAAATGAAATCGAAAGAACGAGTGATCAAAACATTGGTGGAAGTGGTTGCAAAAGGTGGAAATCTTCTTTTGGGAGTAGGGCCGGATGCCAATGGTGAAATACCTGAAAGGGTAAAGGATCGAATGCTTGAGATCGGTGCGTGGCTTGATTTAAATAGTGAAGCGATTTATGAAACGAGAACATTGGACCATTATCGGGAGGAAGCCATTTATTTTACACAAAACAAGCGGAAGCAAAAGACATATGCCCTGGTATTTTCCAAAGAGGTTTCGATTGACGGGAACACTATTTCCTGGACAGGAAATATTCCGAAAAAAGGAAGCAAACTGGTTTTTTTGCCAACCAATGACAAACTGAAATGGAAAGTGAAAGACGGTAAAGTAATGGTTCAGCTTTCCCAATACATCCTAAGTACCAGCGATGTAAATCCGGTTTGGACCTTTGCTTTTGAAACGGAGTGATTAAAGAACTTTCAGATTTGTCTTCAGAGGTAAGTCCCTGGATGAAGAACCGATCATAATGCGGAATTCTCCGGGCTCAACCATCGGTTTTAGTTCCGGATCCAATTGTTCCAATAATTCAGGAGTAATTTCGAAGCTAACTTCCTTTTCTTCACCCGCTTTCAAATGGATGCGTTGAAAACCTTTTAATTCCTGCACAGGTCGAACCACGGAACTCAAAACATCTTTGATATACAATTGAACTACTTCATCTCCGTCACGTGTTCCGGTGTTTTTAAGCTTGAAATAAACATGTGTTTTTTCAGTCTTTGAAATCTCAGGACGCTCCAGTTGAATTCCGGAATAGGTAAATTGGGTGTAACTCAATCCGAAGCCGAAAGGGAATAGTGGTTGCCCACTCAAATTGTTGTAATCGTTTCCACGTCCTGTTGGCTGGTGATTGTATACCAAGGGAAGTTGAGCTTCATTCAGGGGAAAGGTAATCGGCAGTTTGCCACTTGGATTTAATTCGCCGAGCAGGAAATCTGAAACAGCCCGCCCGCCTTCCTGGCCCGGATACCAAAGCATGGCAACTGCTTCAGTTTCGTTGATCCAGTTTTCCATGGTTACGGCGCTTCCGCCAACGATTAGTACTACAACAGGTATTCCTGTTTTATTCAATGCCTGGATCAGTTCCTCCTGATGTCCCGGAAGTTTCAAAGAAGCCCTGTCGAGAAATTCACCTTCCGTTATTCCGGCAACCACAATTGCAATATCCGAATGCCGGGCAATTTTTACACTTTTGGCAATTTCCTTTTTCCAATCTGTTTTTACAGTTGCATTCCATAGCAGTTTGATCTTTCCTTCACCTTGTGTTTCGTGGAATTCAACGCGAAGAGCATATTTCTGTCCTTTTTTGAAAGAATAGTTCACCAGGTCTTTGTGGTAAGATTGTTTGTTCCAGCGATCGATCAGTACTTGATCGTTCAGGTACAACCGGAACCCGTCATTTCCTTCCAATCCGATTTGGAATTCACCGCTCTCAGGAGCAATTAGTTCACCTGTCCAGCGAACACTGTAATGATCTGCTTGTAACTTCTCGTTAGGGGCGTATAAGGTCCAATGAAAATCGATTGTTCCATTCTGATCGGTATAAACAG
>CBFGPJ010000577.1:0-2382 GCA_965650615.1 uncultured Fluviicola sp.
TTTGAAATTACATGAGTGTGGTTTGCCGAAAGACATGGCAGCGGAACTTTACAAGCCGTTTATCATCCGCAAGATGATCGAACGTGGAATTGTAAAAACGGTTAAATCTGCAAAGAAAATCGTTGACCGTAAAGAGCCTGTAGTTTGGGATATCTTAGAAAACGTATTGAAAGGACACCCGGTATTATTAAACCGTGCTCCTACGCTTCACCGTTTGGGTATCCAGGCATTCCAGCCGAAATTGATCGAAGGAAAAGCAATTCGTTTGCACCCATTGGTAACTACGGCATTCAACGCCGATTTCGATGGTGACCAGATGGCGGTTCACTTACCATTAGGTAACGCTGCAATTTTGGAAGCACAATTGTTGATGCTTGCTTCTCACAACATTTTGAACCCTGCGAATGGAGCACCGATTGCGGTACCTTCTCAGGATATGGTCTTGGGTCTTTACTACATCACTAAGATGCGTACAAGTACCCCTGAACACAAAGTAAAAGGTGAAGGAAGTATTTTCTATTCTCCGGAAGAAGTAATTATCGCGAATAACGAAGGTAAATTGGATCTTCACGCTCCGATCAAAGTAAAATCTTACGATTTGAACGAGGAGGGAATTCCAACACTTCAAATGATCGATACAACATGTGGACGTGTACTTTTCAACGAAGTAGTTCCTCGTGAAGTTGGATTCTTGAACGATGTCTTGACTAAAAAGGCGCTTCGTGATATTATCGGACATGTATTGAAAATCTGTGGAACAGCTAAAACAGCTAAGTTCCTGGATGATATCAAAGAATTAGGTTACGGTATGGCATTCCGTGGTGGTTTGTCATTCAACCTGGATCATATCATTATCCCGAAAGAAAAAGAGATTTTGGTTGCGAAAGCAGAAACAGACGTGAAAGAGGTAATGGCTAACTATAACATGGGTCTTATCACGAATAACGAACGTTATAACCAAATCATTGATATTTGGACGCATACCAACATCCGTTTGACGAATACGTTGATGGATCAGTTGAAGAATGACGATCAAGGATTCAACTCCATCTATATGATGTTTGACTCCGGAGCCCGTGGTTCGAAAGAGCAGATCCGTCAGTTATCCGGTATGCGTGGATTGATGGCGAAACCTCAAAAATCAGGAGCTTCTGCACAGGAAATTATCGAGAACCCGATCCTTTCCAACTTTAAAGAAGGTCTTTCGATTTTGGAGTACTTTATCTCTACTCACGGTGCGCGTAAAGGTTTGGCCGATACGGCATTGAAAACGGCGGATGCGGGTTACTTGACCCGTCGTTTGGTGGACGTTGCACAAGACGTTGTAATTAATGCAGTGGATTGTGGAACATTGAGAGGTTTGGTTGCGACTTCATTGAAGAAAAACGATGAAATCGTTGAGCCGTTGATCGATCGTATTTTAGGAAGAACATCTGTTCACGATATCTACAACCCTGAAACGGAACAATTGATTGTTGCTGCAGGTGAGTTGATCTCTGAAACAGTTGCTGATGAAATCGAAAAAGCAGGTATTGAAGAAGTTGAGATCCGTTCGGTATTGACTTGTGAAATGCGTCGTGGAGTTTGTTCTAAGTGTTACGGACGTAACCTTGCAACTCACCGCCCTGCACAGGATGGAGATGCTGTTGGTGTAGTTGCTGCTCAGTCAATTGGTGAGCCGGGAACACAGTTAACACTTCGTACATTCCACGTTGGGGGTACTGCATCGAATATTACGGATGAATCAGATTTGAAAGCAAAATCTGCCGGTAAGTTGGAAATCGACGAATTACGTACAATTACACGTAAAGGAACTGATGGAACAACGAAAACGATCGTTGTTGGTCGTTCGGCAGAATTGAAAATTACGGATCCGAAAACCGGAGTTGCTTTGATGACTTCAAACATCCCTTACGGTGCCGAGTTATTGATTGACAATAACACGAACGTGAAAAAAGGTGATGTGATCTGTAAATGGGACCAGTATAACGCGGTAATCATTTCAGAGGTATCCGGTAAAGTAGTATTCGAAAATATTATTGATGGTGTTACTTACCGTGAGGAAGTCGATGAGCAAACAGGATTTACTGAAAAAGTAATCATCGAATCCCGTGATAAGAAGAAAAACCCTGCGATCCACATCATTGATCCTAAGACAAAAGAAGTATTGCGTGAGTACAACATTCCGGTTGATTCCCATATTTCCGTAAACGAAGGAGATAAGATTGAAGAAGGTGTGATCCTTGTTAAGATTCCTCGTGTTGCTGGTAAAACCGGGGATATCACCGGAGGTCTTCCTCGTGTAACGGAATTATTCGAAGCACGTAACCCTTCTAACCCGGCTGTGGTTTCTGAAATCGACGGTATCGTTGAATTCGGTAA
>CBFGPJ010000578.1:0-2380 GCA_965650615.1 uncultured Fluviicola sp.
CGTTTTTGCATCAAAGATGGATGCTACGGGTTCTAAGGTGTTGCTGAAGTATGAAATGAATTCAACGGCTAATCCCAACGGAATGTGCGGTGCCGGAATGGAAATAGGTTTTATGCTGGCTACTTTCGATTCAAAAGGGAATTTACTGGAATACCGAACAGAAGATGTGGAAAGCTGCCTGGGAAATACCTGGTCTGAAATGAAGGAAGTTCCCAATACCGGGGGCAAAAAAGTAGTTTATACCGTTACAGATTCAGAAGAAAAAATACGGACTGTTACGATCGACGGTGTGAACTTTACACTTGTTTCAAAATAGGATTATGAAACAAAAAAGGAATCGCTTTTATGTTGCTTTGGCGGGAATTTTGGTGCTGACTATTATAGCATTTGCTTCGATGTCTTCGGATTATGAAAGCGTTTCTACCAAGATTCAGATAGAAAAGTATGAGGTGTTTGACAGTGTTCGAAACCGCTTGATCCCCTATGCTTTATACTCGCCAAAATTCAAAGAAAACAAGAGAGATTCCATTCACCTGGTGATTTTTAGTCACGGTTACGGCTCGAATTACTCCAGGAATTACCTGAATTATTCCTACCTGACGAAACGACTTGCACGGGCCGGTTTCTGGACTGTGAGCATTCAGCATGAATTGCTGGGAGATCCGTTGATTCCGAAACAGGGTATCGCACAGATTGTGCGGATGCCATTTTGGATCAGGGGAGAAGAGAATATTTTATTCGTATTGAATGATTTCAGGAAGAAGCACCCAAATCTTAAAATTAGTTCAGTTGACCTGGTTGGTCATTCCAATGGGGGAGATATGAGTGTTTTAACGGCGAAAGATTATCCGGGATTAATCCGGAAAGTCATTACACTGGACCATTTGAGGATGCCTATTCCTACGGGTTCAAAAACGCAATTTTCCAGTTTGAGATCAACAGATAAAGTGGCCGATTCACTTGTCATTCCATCTAAAGAGATTTGTCTTCATTGTGGGATACGTATTATTCAATTGAAGAAAATTACACATAATGAAATGAATGACGAGGGATCAAGGAAACAAAAGAAGCAGATCAATCAATACGTTCAGAAAATCCTGGAAAACCGCCTTTAATCATCAAGGTTAACCACAAAGCACACGAAGAACACAAAGTCTTTCTTCATTGTAAGAGACTTCGCAAGCTCAGTCACAAAAATTAACCAAATAGATGTATACATAGTTTTTACGCTTATAAACATGTTACTTCAAAAGCATAGAAGGCGTTACATTTCTTGTAATGCTAAATATACTCTTCGTGTTCTTCAAATACTTTGTGGAAAATGAGCAGCAAAGTTGTCACTTTTTAATTCAATACGATTAATGACCACACTGCAAATCAAACAAACTTTTGTGTGCTTGGTGTTCTTTGTGGTAAAATAAGGTACTGCTATGCGTTTTGAATTAATCTCGCAGCAAATAATTATACCGCTGAATCGTATTCTCTAATCCCAAATAAATCGAATCCGAGATCAGCGCGTGTCCGATAGATACTTCCGCCAATTGAGGAATGTTTTCCTTGAAAAACCGCAAATTATCCTGGTTCAGATCATGCCCTGCGTTCAATTCCAATCCCAGTTCCAATGCACGATTTGCTGCAATGATAAAAGGTTTAATTGCTTTCTCCCGGTTTTCGGCATACTGTTCTGCATAAGGACCGGTATATAGTTCAATTCTGTCAGCTCCTGTTTGAATTGCGTATTCAATATTCTGTAAATCCGTATCAACAAAAATAGAAGTGCGAACTCCCCAGGATTTAATACGCCGAATGATGTCCTGAAGTACTTCCAGGTGTTCTTTTGTATCCCAACCGGCATTACTCGTCAAAACATGAGGCGGATCAGGGACTAAAGTGGCTTGCGCAGGGCGAATGGTTTTGATCATTTCCATGAAACGTTGGTCCGGGTATCCTTCAATATTGAACTCCGTAGTTACAACTTTCGATAAATCCACCACATCTTTTCCGGTAATATGTCTTTCGTCCGGTCTGGGATGAACTGTGATTCCTGCAGCACCAAAGCGCTCACAGTCAATAGCTACCTGTACTACGTTGGGTGTGTTTCCTCCACGGGCATTTCGAATGGTAGCAATTTTGTTGATGTTTACGCTCAGTTTTGTCATAACTTTTTCTTTCTTTGAATTACGATGCTTGGGCTTACCTTGCTTCACCGAAGTGGTTATGCAAAGGTGAAGAGCTTCAGCGGCGGACCAAAGATAGAGAGGATTTAACACTTACGGATGTTAAAGTTATGGAAAGTTTCTTCCCTGATTTTAACGTTTTCTAGGAAAATACTTTCACTTAAAACCGTATCATTGACTTATGAAAGCAGTTTCAGTAATCA
>CBFGPJ010000579.1:0-2373 GCA_965650615.1 uncultured Fluviicola sp.
AGGAAAGCTTTGTCATAGTATCGAAAACACGAAGAATCCATTTTCATCACAAACTCTTCTTCTGCTTTATTCACTAACTGGTAATAATCCACATAGGATTTCTCCTGTGAAAAGGAATAAAAGCCGCTTAAGAGTAAAACTCCCAAAATATAGTTCTTCATAATACCTGAATTGTTGCGCCAAAGTTAAACAAATAGGTATTTTATTTCCATTATTTTTCAATTTGCACAAACTTTCCGGCACTCATCATAAACTTCATTCCATTTAGCTTAAACATCTTTCCGTTTCCCAATTGGGCGATGTTGGTTAAGTCTTCCTCCATGGTATGAACACTTCCTCCGGTTGCGTAAGCTAAATCCAGATACAGGGTATTCATGCGGTCCTTTACTCCGCAAACCACAATTTTAACCGGAACTTTCTGTTGTTTCAGGAATTCGATGAGTTTCATATCGCAAGGATCTTCCCAATTATCAGCAATCAGTACCACATTGTTTTTGTTCTCCGGGTATTTTTGAATGGCAAAGCAGATCGCTTCCAGATCATTTTCTATGTGATTGCCTTTTTCCATTGCTTTGAACGCCAATTCAATGACCTTATCCGCATTGGACGATTCAATTGTCCAGATTCCGGTTGGATCCAATGATTTGGTTTGAGTATCGCTATTCTCCTCATCGTCGTTAAAAAACACAATCTGTTTGAAGGTTTTCATTTTCTGATTGGCTTTGATCCACAACAGAATCTGTGCTGTATAAGGAGACATGCTTCCGGTGACATCTGTAACCACCAACATGTTTTTCCAGGTTGGCTGTCTTTCAAAAACCTTCAAAAGACTGGAATCCTGGGGAGGAGTCTTTTGTTCAACCACATCGAGAATGAGTTTATGTTCTTCCTGGAATGTTGGCACTTTACGGTAGTAAATCTCAAAGCCGTGGAAGTAGTTCTGCATATCTCTTTGTGATTCCACACCGGTTTGTTTCACGATGTTCCAATCAATAATGCTGCTGTTAAACGCTTCGGGAAGCAGGATATACAATTCCAGGATCCGCCGACGGTTCAATTCCGTGAAATCCATTCCATACGGATAATCGGAATAAATGAGATCGACCCGTATGATGGTTTGATCCTTTAGTGCTTTTACATCCTCCGGATTCAGGATCGTATGCTCACCGGGAGTCATCCGGATCTTTGCAACGCTGAATCCATTTTCAACAGGGCGGTACTTCGCGATTTTTAAGGTATCCCGGAAACGGAAATTTTCACGGATTGAGACTTGTGCGGTAGTTGTCTTTCCTATCCAAAGAAAGAGTAACAAAAGTGGAAGAATAGTTTTCATACTCCTATAACACAAGGAGTTGAAAAAAGTAACATAGAATAATTACGAATTGCAAATTCCTAATTACGAATGGTTGATTTCAGTAAGCTGAAGCAGCTTTGAAGACACTATTCAAAAATATTCATGCAATAGAATCCTGTTACGAATGCCTCATCTCATATTAAAATAATTCGGCATTCGTAATTAGGAATTCGGAATTAATTCGTTTCTGTGTATTTTTTGAAGTTGTCCAGGATCGCCTGCCAGCCTGCTTGCTGCATTTCAACCGGGTTTTGACCTTCTGCGTCGAAGGTTTCTACAACTTTTGTTTCGTTCCCGCCGTCACTGGTGAACGTAATATTGGTTTGTCTTCCGTCATCCATCGTATAACTGATGTACTGATGTGTTGTAACCTCATCGTAGATCCCTCCGAAATCAAAACCGAAACTTCCGTCCTTTGCTTCCATTCGCGCTGTAAATCGCCCGCCTGCCCGCAGGTCATTTTCCGACTTCGGTGTGTGCCAATCCGGTGATGCACTGTTCCACTTTTTAATGTGTTCCGGTTCATTCCAGTAATCCCATACTTTCTCAATCGGGGCCTTTACTGTCGCCTCCACGGTAATCTTTGTCTTTTCCATATTTTTTAAGGGTTAAAAAAATTCAAACCTGATCAAGCAATTTAAGCTTTTTGGAACGATTATTTACCTGAATAAACTTGCGTATTTTTCCCGATTATCAATCATAATCCAGATTAAAACTGCAAATAATATCAATGCAATCGGTAAACCGGACGGTGCATTAAAGATATGCGTGAGCAAAATTCCCACCATGACCGGAAGGATCATCAGCGCACCAAGTGCTCTGTATTTAGGAATAATTACCAGGATGCCGGCAATAATTTCTACCACCGCAATCAAAGGCATTAACCAAACAATTGCTGTAAAAGCTTCTACGAGTTTCATCATATCTTCCGGCATATCCTTCGGCATTGGCATGTACTGAAAGAACTTGTTCAATCCTGAATTGATAAACATCAAGCCAAAGAGCAAACTGAATACAAA
>CBFGPJ010000580.1:0-2373 GCA_965650615.1 uncultured Fluviicola sp.
ATGATTCCTTTCATTACCTAATCTTCTTTTGTTTCATTTTTCTGATCAGAAGTTGGTTTTTCCTCCTCTGATTTTTCAATTTCCAATAAGTCCCAACTCACATCGGAATCTTCGTCGTAGATCTCAAACAACGGTTCTTCAAATGATTTGGTTGTCAATCTGCGCTCGTAACTTAAAAGCAAACAAGGCAATAGGATAAGATTTGTAAAGAGTGCCACGAAATAGGTAATGGCCGATAAGTATCCTAAGGCTTGTGTTCCTCCGAAATCCGAGAATACAAAGACAATAAATCCAAAGAACAGGATAACCGAAGTATAAATAATACTCAAACCGGTTTCACGGATAGAGATCGCGATACATTCCTTTAAATCCCATTTTTTCGTTTTCAGTTCATGGCGGTAATGTGCCAGGAAGTGAATGGTATTATCGACCGTGATCCCCAATGCAATGGAGAAAATCAACAGGGTAGAAGGCTTCAACGGAATTCCGAAGATTCCCATAATTCCTGCTGTGATCGCCATCGGGATGAGGTTCGGGATCATGGACACCACCACCATGCGGAACGAATAGAACAGGATGCACATCAATGCGGCAATCGAGATAACTGCAAATACGATACTGGAAGTTAAATTGCTTACCAGGTACTTGGTCCCTTCAGAAGCTACAACCGATGTTCCTGTAAGTGTAATATCATAATATTCATTATTGATCGCTTCACGGAGTGTTTTCTTGAATGTCGGTTTGCCGAAATAATTCCGTACCAATTCCGGATCAGAATCGAAAGCATACTGCTTTTTATCATCACCATTTGAAAGCAGGGCGGTAAGGTTGTTATAAACACCACTTGATAATTCAAAAATGGAATCGATGTACTCTTTTTTGCCTTTTTCAAATTTGGAATAGTATTTCTCCAGTAGCGATTTATCCGGGTTCATGATACTGTCAATGCGGTGTTCGATCAAATGGACCTGGTCTTCTACTTCATAAGATCCCAGATCTTTCATGGAAGTTCTGACGCGTAGAATGTGATTGGTAGTATCCACCAATTCCTTAATTGATAAAGTGGAATTATTAGTGGTCGTAGATAAATTCTTTAAGTACGCATTTAAACGCAGTTTGTCTTTGGTTGCAAAGATCTTGTATTGCTCCGGATTGTTGTTGTAGTAAGCCATATTGATCACTTTCACAAAATCCACGATGGATAAGCTTTTCGCGAACAAGGTGTCTTTGGAAAGCATTTCCTGCACCTGTTCCACGCTTTGCATGGTGTTTTTACCAAATAAACGGCCTTTTTCCTTGTAGTCGATCAAAACTTCGAAAGGAACTGCTCCCCCGAAATTAGCCTCCATGAACTGGATGTCTTTCAGGATCGGATCACGGGCAGGTAAATCCCCGGTTATGTTTCCGGTAACTTTCATGAAGAAAATCCCGATACCTGTTCCCACTGTTAAAAGAATGGTCACTACGTAAACTGTTTTACGGTTGTGAGCAGTAATTTTAACCAGTTTCTCCAGGAATTTTACAGCAGCCTTGCGATCAAGATGCTTTAAATGGCGTGTCTTCGGTTGCTTGGAGAACGATGCAAAAATCGGGATCAAACAAAGGGAAACCACATAACACAACATGATATTCACCGATGAAATAACTCCGAATTCGAAGAACTTGGAAGAATTTGTAAAGAGGAATGTCATGAAACCAATTGCAGTGGTAACATTGGTCAACCACATAGCAGTTCCTGTTTTACGGATTACCTGCGTAAGTGCCTTGATCTTATTTCCGTGTTGTTTGAACTCGTAGTGGTATTTATTAAACAGGTAAATACAATTTGGAATCCCGATAACAATCATCAATGGAGGAATAAGCGCCATCATGATGGAAATGTTGTAATTGAAGAGCCCGATCGTTCCCATGGCCCAGATTACGGTAATTGCAACTACCAAAAGACTGATGAGCGTTACCCGGACCGAACGGAAGAAGAAATACATGATCCCGAAGGAAATCAGCATGGAAAGCACCACGAAAATGTACATTTCTCCCATCACACGTTTCCCGATCAATACACGCATATGCGGCAATCCGGCAAAGTGGATCTCGTTGAATTGCTTTTCGTAGGATTTTGCAAGGTCTTCAATCTCAATAACGACTTTTTGCTTCTCTTTATCGATCAGGAAATTTTCATCCAGCGTCACCATCATCAGACTCACATTGGATGAGTCATTATACATGATCCCATTGTAAATCGGATTTCTGCGGATTTCACTTTTGATCTGTTCAATGGACTTCTCTTTGAACGATACATCCGAGAAGATGGGTTTGATCGTGAACTGGCTGTTTGCAGTATCGTTGATCAGGTTGAAAAGCTTTGCTTCCGAG
>CBFGPJ010000581.1:0-2371 GCA_965650615.1 uncultured Fluviicola sp.
CATCGGTTCCTATACGTTTACCGGTTCATTTGAAGGGTGGCTGCGCCGGGTTACCGTGAACTGCTGTCTTCAGACCCTGAGAAAAAGAAAGAATTTTGCCCAATTGGGTGATGTTCCTTTTGTAGACCAGGAAGAATCTGATCTGGAAACAGGAATTCCGTTTGCGAAAGTATTGGAAGAGATCAATCTCTTGCCCACAAAGGCCGGATTGGTACTCAAATTATATGCGCTTGAAGGGTGGTCACATTCCGAGATCGCAGAAGAGTTGGAAATTTCAGTTGGAACTTCCAAGTCACAATTAAACTATGCACGCTCCGTGCTGAAACAAAAACTGGTTTCATAAACAATGCCATTAAAGAATCTAAATAATACAAACCGGGAGTTTAAGTCTCTGCAAAATTCCTTCGAGAATTGGGATACGGGTGAACCGTCTGCTGATGTCTGGGAGAATTTGGAAGCAGACTTGGCTGTTTCTGCCGTTTGGGACCGTTTGGATGAAACCCTTGAAGCGAATGGAAGTTCTGCAGACAAGGCATTGGTGGAATCGTATGAAAACTGGTCACCGAATACTTCCGGGGACGGTTGGTCGAAATTGGAAGAACAGCTTTCAAGGGAGCGTGTTTGGACCCGATTGAATACGACCTTGAGTTACCCGGTTACAACACGCATCCCATGGGTGAAAATGGCTGCAGCTTCGGTATTGTTCGTTTTCCTTGCTTTCTATACGGATCGCTTTACGGGTTCTAACGGTGAAAAATCCAGTTCAACTGCTTTCGTTGCAATGGATTCCAATTTGGGTTCAAACGAACAGACGGACCGAAATATAGCTTCTGTAAACGGAGTTCAGCATACTCCTGCGGATGGAAGAAATTTGGCAGTTGCACATGAAGAAACAGATCGCATTCCTCAGAATGAGCATGCTCAAAACAAATTGCTGGTTTCGAATAAGGAAACAATCCATCCGAATGGGGTCAATCCGTTGAATGGGAATGAAAGAGCTGTTCAAAATGATCCATTGCTGGTGAACCAGAATCCGTTGGAGAATCGTTCAATCGAAAACGCATCCAATAATACGAATGAAGACGTGAATGCAAACGATTTGGCAGCGTTGGACCAACTTCCGGCAAGAGAAGTAAGCGAGTTTTCTCAACCGGGAACAATCGGTGATTTTGAATTCCTGCCTTTCCAGGCTCCTTTCAGACCTAAATTTAGCGTATTGGCAGGTGGACAATTCTCTTTTATCAATGAGAATAACAGGGATGCATTCTCAAGTTCACTTCCTTCTATGGGGCTTGCAGCGGATGTTCAATACCATGCTTACTCGAGAAAATGGAGATTTACACAGGATCTTGGATTCAGTCAGTATGCACAGTCGAACGGAAGTTATGTCAACGGGCGTTATACCAATTCCAGCCAAAAACTGAACACGATCCATTTGATGTCTTCTGTTGGATACACCTTTAAAGGAGTAACCATTTCGGCAGGAATTGCGGTGAATCGTTTGTTGAACGGATACGAGGAGAACAGAACAGCAATTACGAATGTATATAATTCGAAAAAATTACAAATAGGGGCAACCGCTGGAGTTGATTACCATTTTACACCTTTCAGAAATAAAACGGCGCTTGGATTAGGCATTCAGTACCAGTTTGTTTCCAGGCTGAAAAGTGAGAATACGGTGTTCAATGATATCCAGGGGGTGAAGCTCCAGATAAAATATTCATTTTAATTTCCAACCTTTTGATAAGTGGTGTATCTAAAGGGTAGAAAGATATTTATTTCGTTGTCAACTTCTCCACAGGAGTTTGAAAAATTACTACAGCTCAAACGATAACGAAATAGTCGAGGCAAGGTAGAACTGGCTTGAATAAAAGTCCCGCAATAGTGGGACTTTTTTTATTGCCCGCAGAACCCAACGGCGTATGCGTTCTGCAGGGAGCTTTTACCTTTTTACAGCGTACATCAAAAATTCTTTGTTTCCATCCCCACCGATGATTGGTGAGTCAATAATCCCTTTGACTTCAAAATGAGAATCAACCGCTGCTTTCTCGATCCGTTTCAGAATATCCGGATAAACAGATGCACTTTTGACCACACCGTGTTTGTTCAGGAAGCGTTTCTCCAATTCAAATTGCGGTTTGATCAAGGCAACCAGGATTCCACCTTCTTTTACGAAAGAACCGGTAAAAGGAAGTACTTTTTCCAGGGAAATGAATGAAACATCAATTGCGATCCCATCAACCGGTTCAGGAATGTGCGTTGTTGTCAATTCCCGGATATGCGTTTTTTCAATATTTGTAATGGAAGGATTTGTACGGATCCGCTCATGTAATTGCCCGTGGCCCACGTCCACACAAAAGACATGTTTTGC
>CBFGPJ010000582.1:0-2369 GCA_965650615.1 uncultured Fluviicola sp.
TCTTCTACTGTTTTGGCAGGTTCAGGTGCAAGTACATATGCCTGGGATAACGGAATTACCGATAATGTATCCTTTTCACCGGCAAGTACTTTGACATATACGGTTACCGGTACTTCTGCAGTTGGTTGTGAGAATACGGACCAGGTTGTTGTTGCCATCGAAGAACCGATCACAATTGCCATTGCACCGGCTTCAGGGCCTGCCTGTGAACCTTTTACAGCAATGATCTTTAATAATTCAACCGGTACACCGAGCGTGAATACACAATGGAGTTTCGGAGATGGAAATACCTTGTCAAGTATAAATGATACGGTGACAAATCTATATGAGAACCAAGGATGCTATGATGTTACGGTTACTTCAACTACCGCATTGGGTTGTGTCTGGACGCAAAGTTATCCGAGTTTCATTTGTGTATATCCGAATCCGGTTGCTGCATTGACTGCAAATCCGGGCGTGATTTCCGTAATTTCTCCGGAGTCTGACCTGGTAAACTTATCGACAGGTGCAACGCAATACATCTGGAACTTTGGTGACGGAACGGAAATTTCAAATGAGTTTAGCCCGACGCATACATTTGTGGTAGAGCCTGAACAAAATTTCCTGGTGACATTGGTTGCAATTTCAGAACATGGTTGTGTAGATTCAGTTACGAGGGTGATATTAATGGAAAAAGGTGTAATTTTGTATGCACCGAATTCATTTACACCGGATGGGAACCAATTCAATCCTGTTTTCCTTCCGATTGTTACTTCGGGTGTAGATAAAAATCAATACGAATTAGAGATCTTCAACCGATGGGGTGAGTCTGTTTTTAAAACAACTGACACAGAAGAAGGTTGGGATGGTACATATAAAGGAATTGCTTGTAAGGAAGGTATGTATTCGTGGAAAATTACATACAAGACTTCATCAAGTGATGAAAAAAGGGTGCAATTGGGGCACGTGAATTTATTGCGTTAACCGGTTCTCCAAGCTTAACAAATTCGATTATTTGTTATTAATAAAATTCAAACCCAGAAAGAAAGGGAGTCCATTTAGGCTCCCTTTCTTCTTTTTATCTCTTCTTTGATTAATTTCAATTCCCTACCGGTTTGGCCTTTTACAGAAGTGTTTTCATCTGCTCTTCTGAAAAGGTATGGAATTACTTCTTTTACCGGACCGTATGGAACATATTTGGCTACATTGAACCCCTTTGAAGCCAGTGTATAGGAAATATGGTCGCTCATTCCAAGTAATTGAGCAAAATAAATGCGTTTATCTGTTTTGTCGATCCCTTTTTGTTCAATCAACTCAGTCAGGTATGCAGATGAGTACTCGTTGTGAGAACCTGCACATAAGGCCATCTGAGAAAAATTTTCCGGTTCGGTCAAAAATTCCAAAGCTTTGTTATAATCCGCGTCACAAGTAAGTTTGTCCGGTTGAATAGGGGAAGGATAATTGTTTTCGGCGGCTCTTTTTCGTTCTTTTTCCATATAAGCTCCGCGAACAAGTTTTACACCGTAGTGTACATTTTCAGCTTTCGCCCAGGCAATGCTTTCTTTTAAGAATGCAAAACGGTCGTGACGGTACATTTGAACCGTATTGAAGACAATTGCACGCTCTTTATTGTATTTCAGCATCATTTCATGTGTGATCCGGTCAATGACATCCTGGATCCAGCTTTCTTCCGCATCAATAAACACAGGAACATCCGCTTCAAATGCTTCTTTGCAGATACGGTTAACACGCTCTACAGTTTCCTCATATTCTTTTAAATCGCTTTCGGAGATGTTCTCAATTCCTGCATTCGTCGATTCCAATAATCCGAAACGTGAAATACCGGTTACTTTGAAAACTGCAAATGGGATCCCCGGATTGCCTTTTGCTTTGTGAATCGTCGCAATGATCTCTTTTGTGGTGTATTCAAAATCTTCCGCACTGGTTTTTCCTTCTACAGAATAATCCAGGATGGTCCCGACGTGGTGTTTCCACATGGAATCGATGGTGGACGTGCATTCTTCAATGGTTTCTCCTCCGCAAAACTGCGCGAAGATGGTAGACTTGATCATCCCTTTAATAGGAAGGCCAATGTTTAAACCAAAACGTGTCAATCCTTTTCCGGATTTAACGAGGAATGGACTTGCCATAACGGAAAAAAGAAAATGTGCTCGTTTCAGATCCTTGTCGGACTTGTGTTTGAACGCAATTTCTGTGTTATTAAAAGATATCATGGGGCAAAATTAATCGCTTTCGAGTATTTTTGTTCACCTTTAATCTGAAATTTATTTGTTACATCATTGAAATTAGCGCTTTGAAAAAAATAAAATGTAATTCTTATACCGTAGAAGCAGGGAATCTGGAGCTTTCTTCTTTTCCTGCCTTACTGC
>CBFGPJ010000583.1:0-2356 GCA_965650615.1 uncultured Fluviicola sp.
AAACGACAATTCATCTGCGCGTAAATCGGTTACTTTTTCACTTTCAACCAATACGCGTAATTCTCTACCTGCCTGAATTGCATAAGCTGAATTTACCCCGTCGTAAGACAAAGCCAAATTCTCCAAATCTTTGATTCGCTTAATGTATGATTCAACAACTTCGCGGCGTGCACCTGGACGCGCACCTGAGATGGAGTCACAAATTTGTACGATCGGCGAGATCAACGATGTCATTTCAATTTCGTCGTGGTGTGCTCCGATCGCATTCAACACATCCGGTTTTTCACCGTATTTTTCTGCAAGCTTCATACCCAGAATCGCGTGAGGTAATTCCGGTTCTTCATCCGGAACTTTACCGATATCATGCAACAATCCGGCACGTTTCGCAACCTTCACATTTAATCCTAATTCAGCTGCCATGATCGCACAAAGATTTGCTACCTCACGACTGTGCTGTAACAAGTTTTGTCCGTAAGAAGAACGGTATTTCATACGCCCTACCATACGGATCAATTCCGGATGCAATCCGTGAATTCCAAGGTCGATACATGTTCTTCTTCCTGTTTCAGCAATTTCTTCTTCCAAAGACTTTTTCGTTTTAGCAACCACTTCTTCAATTCGTGCCGGGTGAATACGTCCATCCGAAACCAACTGGTGCAAAGCCAAACGTGCAATCTCTCTCCTTACAGGATCGAAACACGATAAGATAATTGCTTCAGGTGTATCATCTACAATGATCTCCACTCCTGTTGCAGCTTCCAAAGCGCGGATATTTCGCCCTTCACGACCAATAATACGTCCTTTCACCTCATCCGAATCAATGTTGAAAACAGAGACGGCATTTTCAACCGCCTGCTCTGAAGCTACACGCTGAATCGTTTGAATCACGATCCGTTTTGCTTCACGGTTCGCATTCAATTTTGCTTCTTCTGTAATTTCCTTGATATGTGCCATTGCAGAAGTACGTGCTTCATCTTTCAATGATTCCATCAACAGGTTTTTCGCTTCATCAATCGACATTCCCGTGATCTTCGTTAGCTCGGCAACACGTTTTTGATGCATTTTGTCTAACTCCTGATGACGAATTTCATTTGCTTCCACTTTACTTGCCAGTTCTGCCTGCAAACGATCCGTATCTTTCTCTTTCCTGGATACCTCTTCGATTTTTTGAGTCAGTGATTTTTCTTTGCTTTTCACTCTGTCCTCTGTCGACTGCATGCGTCTTTCACGTTCTTTCACGTTTTCCTCGTGCTCTTCTTTCAATTTCAGAAAGCGTTCTTTCGCCTGAAGGATCTTGTCTTTTTTCATTGCCTCACCTTCCAGCTCAGCTTCTTTCAAGATTTGTTCTTTTCGTTTCCTGAGCATTGTATTCTGGATAATGAAAGTAGCTACACCACCTCCTATCAACCCGATCAATGCTCCAATAATTACATTTACCATAGTTCTTAAATAAAAAAATCCCACTGCTTACGGAGATGTTACGTAAACAAGTGAGAAAAAGACCTGCGTAAATGCAATTAATTCAATGCATCCAAATCATCAGAAAGTGCTTTCAATGCAGCAGTTGCTTCTGAAAAATCAGCTTGGGGAGTACTACCTGCAGTTGCGGGTGATTTTACTCCTCTGGTAGACAATTGTAAGGCGGTCATCGCCAACAAGTCTTGCATATCACGAACAGCAAAGTTATCCTGTAGTTGTTTGATTGCCTTATTGATATCATCAGCAGCACGCTGTACCTTTTCAACTTCCGTTTCCTGGACAGTTAAAGGGTACGTTCGGCCGGCAACCACTACTTTTAAAGACACCTTACTCATTCGCTATTTTTAATTGTTGAATGCAGAAATCAATCTCTTTCACAAGTACATCAATTTCAATCCCATTGGTTGAAACAGGCTGTACCTGAACTTGTTCACGCACTTGGTCCAATTCTGATTTCAGGTTTTGGAGCTCATCCTCCATTGCCTTTTTCTGATTTTGAAACTCAGAAACCTCAGCATTAAGACGATTAATTTCATCTGTCATCGAACGAACACGCTCTCTTTCAGTCACCAATGATTGGTGTAACTGACGAGATTTTGTGCCAATTTGTTCAATTAAAGATTTCAATTCAGACGTCATCCAATAAGCGTTTGTACAAAAATAACAGGTAAAACCAATTCTACAACAATTTTATTGTAAGTTCTGAGTAGTTTTTTGAAAAGAGCTTTAAATGTGATGGATTCCGGTTATGATTCTGATGGGTATCGAGACACAGAGACGAAGGTTCTGATTTTATTTCAAAGGTTTTTAAAGCTGTGTATTTTTTGGCACTTTTTACTAATAGGTATAAAATTTAAGGCCAATAATTTTGTTGCTG
>CBFGPJ010000584.1:0-2355 GCA_965650615.1 uncultured Fluviicola sp.
GTGATGGCTGTGTTTCGTTCAACGACAAATGCGCCGTTGGAATCGAACCGATTACGGCAAACATAAAAAAACACGTAGATAACAGCCTGATGCTCGTTACTGCATTAAATACGAAAATCGGTTATTACAAGGCTGCAGAAATTGCTCAAAAAGCCCACGCTGAAGGAACGACTTTGAAAGAAATGGCTGTGAAACTAGGTTATTTAACGGCGGAAGAGTTTGATCAGTGGGTGGTGCCTGAGAAAATGGTTTAAGAAATTGCGAATGCCGAATTCCTAATTGCGAATTGCGAATTGGAACCCCTGTAGGCACTCGACGCATCGCGTGCCTACAGGTTTTATAGAGATCAATCTACATCCGTATAATCACAAATTCCGTTCTGCGGTTTTCCTGATGCTCCGCTTCCGTGCAATTGGATTTTACCTGCCCCTCACAGGAACAACCATTCTTCAGCTTCGATTCTCCATATCCTTTACCGTAAATACGTTCCGGATTGGAAATACGTGATTTTACATAAGCAGCTGAAGCTTTGGCCCGGCTGTCGGATAACTTATTGTTTGATACAACAGATCCACGACAATCTGTATGAGAACCGAGTTCAATTTCCATTGTCGGGTAATCATTCATGATCCGAACGATCTTATCCAATTCCATCGCAGCATCTTTCCGGATTACATATTTGCCGTAATCGAAATAGATAGGCTTGATGTCAATGATGCTTGCCAGATCGGTCCCAACCTCCAGTTTATCCAATGAAAGATCCAGTTTCTCGCTGATATTTATGACTCCTGGTTCTTTGATCCTGTAGCTAAACTCAAGGGTTTTTCCCAAATAACCCGACTTTGACAATTGAATGGTATAAGAAAGGACATCACCTGTTTTTTTGTCGATCAAGCCCTTTTGTACACTACCTGCTGCGGGAGTCAGTGAAGAAATAAGCAGCTGTCCGTTATCCTTGTCCAAAATATTTATGTTGACGCCTTCCAGGGGAAGGTTCGTTTTTCCATCAACAATAAGCGCATAAAGTACCAGTCCCGGATTTTTCTCAAGTGCAATATCCTTTTGGATTGTTGTAGTTCCCGGCACCAAACTAATTGTTGAAAATGAAGTGCTATTATCAAAGTAATCCATTTGCTTGACCGACAGGATATAATTCTTGTCCGGTTCAATATCAAAACTGTAATTTCCATTCGCATCTGCAACAGTATGAGCAACCACATTTCCGCGCTCATCTTCAAGTTGTACAACTGCCCCCGGAAGTGTCAAACCGGAGAGCTGATCTGTGACCTTTCCTTCAACTGTGATTTGATTTCTGAATGGTTTGATGAGCTCATAAAAATAGATATCATCATCTCCCTTTCCTCCTTCCCGATTGGAAGAAAAATAACCTGTCCGATTATCTTTATTCATCGTAAACGCAAAATCATCTTTTTGGCTGTTTACAGGCTTTCCAACATTGATAACCTTACCCCACCCTCCGTCGCGGGCCGGAAGTACTACAAAAACATCTAATCCTCCCAGTCCAATGTGACCATTCGAGGAAAAGAACAAATTACCGTCACTACTGATCCACGGAAACATCTCCTGACCTTCCGTATTGAATTTACTTCCAAGATTTAGAGGTTCACCATACGTTCCGTCGGGTTTGATCTCTACCTTGTAAAGATCCGCTCCACCGAAACCAGAAGGTTTATCCGAAACGAAATACAGTGTTTTTCCATCTGCACTCACAGCAGGATGACCAACTGAATAATTCTGTGAATTAAACGGCAGGCTCTCTTCATTTTTCCAGGTTCCGTCCTGTTCTATTGCTGCACGATATAATTTCAGATTCTGTATTCCATCAGAGTCGCGACGCTTGCTGCCTTTTGATAAATTATTTCGTGTGAAATAGACTGTTTTCCCATCAGGACTGAAACACAAAGGCCCTTCGTGATACCTGGTATTTACACGGCGGGTAATCAATTCCGGTTGGGAAGGCTGCATAGATCCTGAAATATCCGCTCTGTAAAGATCGAGGAAATTATCGCCGTTCCAGGACCACTCGTGCTGAACAGCTATTTGTTCGTTACGAGAAGAGACAAAATATACCTGTTTCCCATCAGGAGAAGGATAACCGCCAAAATCAGCAACCTGAGAATTGATCGAAAGATTATTGATGGTAAACATGCTGCCTAGTTTCTCTATCGTTTGAATATAGGAAGGATCGTTTGCAAATGAAATACCACGCATATCAGCCTGCAGATCTTCATGGAATTTTTGCATCCATTGATCACTCAGAGCATAGTTCCCATTTTGTTTAAGTACCTGGGCATAATTAAAATAATCTTCACGAGTGGCAGCGGGAGAGTTTAT
>CBFGPJ010000585.1:0-2352 GCA_965650615.1 uncultured Fluviicola sp.
TGTAGCTATATTTTTCAAATAAAGTCATCCGCGAATGTGTATGATGATGTGAAAGATGGAATTGCGATCATCTAATCTGGAATAATTCATTACTTCTACACTCTGGACCCACTCCTTTTTTTCCAGTTGTTCCATCCAGTCATCCAGTATTTTACTGTTCATTGTAATTCCGTGAATAATGATTTTGGAATTATCAGTTTCAACTTTGTGTTTGGGTTTTAGTTGTTGGGCCAATGGGAACAACTCCATTTCAGTGAATTGAATATCTTTCGGTACGGTAGCTCCGATTTCGTCGGCGTAAAAGGATAACAAATTCCCGGATTGCATTCCTGAATTCTGGAATAAGATCAATTTGCGCTGTTTTTCCTGTTTTATCCGGTCAATTATTGCAAAGTTTTCCTGGTAACCGGCTATTTCTTCTTCATAATCTACTGCAACCTGGTTCAGATGATTGACCACAAAGTAATTGGCTGTAAGTGTGATTAAGAAAAAAGACAAAACGCTTATTCCGATAATCCTGAATCGCTTATAATCTTTGTAATTGGCTTTTGTTTGATTGAGTGCATCTTCACCGATTGCCTGGTGAAACACATCCGGAGAGGTGTTTTTTTGATAAGTGTAATTGATAATGGCATCCAAATAGTTTGATTGTACCTGTTTTTCCGGTAATTCCTGCTCATTTTTTGAGATTGTTACCTGGTCCGGGGACGGGAAAGAAAGTACATAATCCGCTTGAATGGTATTCCGGTTTTCCAGTTTGAAGGGTAGTATGGATGGACCGATGTACAAAGCCCAAAGAAATCCCTTTTTTTCCTGAATGGGTTGTAAATAGTCATCAATTACATTTTTTCGTGCAAAGGATACCAGTATAGAACCAGACCGTTCATAACTATTGAAATAGAATTCATCTTCCCTTCCTGAAACCAGTAAACGTTCCTTGTAGTTGGGTGCGTTTTCAACACTGCGTGCCAATACACCGGCTCCTCTTACATGAACAATGAAAGGAACACTTTTATCGGCTCTTTTCAGGATTTCATCCATCGACTCAAAAGAAATAAGGTCATGAACCATTGTACGCCCGTTAATAGAGGCATAATACAAAAGGACATTCCCTGATTGATTGTGGATCAAAATCAGGTTATATTTTTTCGGGACGCTATTTTGAAAAGGGATTTTCATTAATAAGTTACCGTTGGACGAATAATGATGTGCAATTTATATTTGCGTTTGGTTTTATTTCTGCTGCTGAATAACCACTTAACAACCGGAACACGTGATAGCAAAGGAACACCTTCACCACTGTTGTTGTTCTGTTTTTTATCCAAACCACCAAGCAGTACCACATCCCCGTTTTGAACACGTATTACGGATTCAAAAGTTTGTTTGGTTGCATTCGGCGGAGCTGTGGGATCTACCTTACTGCCATCGAAATCGTCGTTGGTAAGGGTAATGTCCATGGTTACATTCCCGTCAGAGGAAACAAAAGGTTTAATTTTTACCGTGAGGTTTGCATCCACTGATTTCCAGATTTTAGAAGTCAAAACTCCCTGGTTCACTACCGTATTTTGGAAATTTACCTGTTGTTCCTGATAGTAAGTTGTTTGACCGATGGAAACAGTTGCCAAATGGCTGCTTAAGGTGGTGATTTTCGGAGTACTTTCCACGTCGATCATCCCGTTTGATTCAAGCAACTGAAGTGACGCATAAAAATTTTGGGTAACTGCTCCCAGGTTCACGATACCAAATCCGTTGATTGTATTTAAGATGCTGTTCAATGTGCTGGCCCCCAGGTTTACATCCAATGTTGGGAAAACGGTCCCGCTGGTAACGGTTGGTTTATCTCCGAGCCCAAGTTTCATTCCTGTTTTTACCGTACTTGAACGTTCGGAGATCAGGATCATGACATCAATTTGTACTAAAGGAACCACCACATCGATGGAAGAAAGGAACGTCTTTAATTCCGCTGCTTTTCTTGCTGGGCCGGTGACAATTAGTGCATTCAGTTCTGTAAATTCATTCACGTCGAGGTCCTGCATAAGTTCCTTCGGAACTGAAGCTTTTACGTTTTCAATAGTCCTGTTTTCCATTCGGATGACTTCCGTTACGCGAATTCCTTCGGATTTATTTTCTCCAATGAGGTATAATTTATTGTCTTCTTTGTAGGCATATTTAGTGCCCACGAACAACAGGTTCATGATATCGGATAATGTTGCGTTTTGAAGCTCGAAACTGGCTTTTCCTTCCGGTTTGTTGTAAAAAAAGTAAGGAGTATTCAACTCATGTGCCGCATACTTGATGATATCTCCCATTTCAGCATTGTTTGCTATCAGGTCAAGTGTTCCGAATGGATTC
>CBFGPJ010000586.1:0-2349 GCA_965650615.1 uncultured Fluviicola sp.
ATAGAATCCAATTAATCTTCAATAACTCGAACACCTTTCCAAAAAGCCACTTTTCCCTCAATACTTTTAGCCAATTCAGAAGCTTTCGGATAATACCAGGCTGCATCTTTGTTCGTCTGGCCATTCACTTCCAGGGAATAATACGATGCAATTCCTTTCCAGGGACAGGTTGTGTGGGTATTTGAATCCTTGAAATATTCTTTTTTGATTGTTTCGACCGGGAAGTAGTGGTTTCCTTCTATAACTACGGTTTTTTCACTTTCCGCAATAATTGTATTGTTCCAAATTGCTCTTTTCATCATTCAGTATTTAGTAATCTTCTGGGTGTTCCGGTTATAAATCAGAAACTCATGCTAATCAAGGTACGAAAAGAAAGTGGATTTAGATTTTAAGAATTGGAAATTTAATTCCCAATTAATCCCAAATTCTCCTGAATTCATTTCGTACTTACAGTTAGCCATCGGAGGAAAAGTCGCTTCTTTTGATGGAAATGAATGGATAAGTTCTTACATTTAAAATTCCTTTGGTAAAGCTAAATTTCATGTCAAATATTCAATTGATTATAGAAGAACGTGCTGCAGATATCGGCAATTTCCTGGTCGGACGTTTACTTCCTTTTCGTCAGAAGCGGGCTGTTGGACCATTTGTATTTATTGATCACATGGGACCTGCAAAACTGAGTGATCATCAAAACCTGGATATCGGACCTCATCCACATATTGGATTATCGACACTCACTTACCTGTTTGAGGGTGCCGTTATGCACCGTGACAGCATTGGATCAGCGGTTGAAATTCAGCCGGGAGCAGTCAATTGGATGACTTCCGGAAAAGGAGTCGTACATTCTGAAAGAACTCCGGAATACTTGCGACATTCGGAAAAAAGCCTGCATGGATTGCAAATCTGGGTTGCTCTTCCGAAAGAACTGGAGGAAATCGATCCTTCTTTTACACATATTGAAGCACATGAAATTCCCGAATGGACGGCGGGAACTGTTCATTTCAAACTAATCGCCGGAGAAGCTTTCGGCAGGAAATCACCGGTCCCGGTTTACAGTCCGCTCTATTTCCTGGAGATCAAAAACCAGGAAGCGGCTACTATCACGATCGGTGAACAATTATTCGGAGAAAGTGCCTTGTATATTTTGGAGGGCGCTGTCAAAGACGGTGAAGAAACATTCGGGCCAAAACAGATTCTTATCGCAAAGAATGCCGAACTCTGTACTTTTGAAATGGAAGAAAACACCACTGTTTACATTTTTGGAGGAGAAGCATTCCCGGAAGAACGTTTTATTTTTTGGAACTTTGTTTCATCCCGTAAAGAACGTATTGAAGAAGCTAAGAAAGCATGGGTTGAGCAAACTTTTCCTAAAATTGAAGGAGAAACAGGTTTTGTTCCTTTGCCGGAACCCAAATTTTAAGGTAAAAGTGAGAAGTAATTATGAATTATCAAGGAGCCCATCCTGATAATTACAATTCGGAACCCGGAATTAGGAATTCGTAATTAATAAGAAATGATAGAAGTAAACCAATTTGACAGAGAAACCAAAGGGTTTTTCAAAGCAACGGAAGAAGGAAAAGAAGCCGGAAGAATGACTTATGCATGGGTAAACGATGACCGGATCATTATTGACCATACAGAAGTAAATCCTGAATTTAGAGGTAGAAGTGTCGGAAACTTAATGGTACAGGCAGCTGTTGAATTTGCCCGAAAAGCCGGAATTAAGATCGTTCCTTTATGCCCGTTTGCAAAAAGCGTATTTGACAAAACACCGGAGTACCACGATGTACTATAATTGATACTTCAACTCACTAAGTATCCTTAAGGGAAGAAATAAAAGTAGACTGAGCGGAGTCGAAGTTTACTTTTTCACATATTGTGTCAAGATGTAAATGGATTGCCCATCAATCTTTCCTTCGATTAAAGTCGGATCATCGTGAACCAGGCGAATATTTCGAACGGCAGTACCACGTTTTGCTGTAATGGTAGAACCTTTCACATCCAATTCTTTGATCAAAACAACCGTATCACCTGCTTTCAGGATCGCTCCGTTGGAATCAATATGTTTAACGGCATCCTCGTCTTCCATTCCTGATTTGGCCCAGGAAAGTTCGGAATCATCCAAATAGATCATTTCAAGCAAATCATTTGGCCAGCCCTCTCCTTTCAATTGATTCAATACGCGATAGGAAACGACTTTTACAGCAGATACCTCACTCCACATGGAATCATTCAAACATCTCCAATCATTCGGTACAAAAGCTGTTTTGCCTTCCAATTGATCTTTCAGATTCTGATTGATCAGGATAAAATCATCTGCAGAATTTCCTTCTGATGGTTGTACCTGGT
>CBFGPJ010000587.1:0-2344 GCA_965650615.1 uncultured Fluviicola sp.
CGGAGCATCAGGAAGTTACAATACTTTGATTCAGGCGCAGGAAGATTTTGAAATGCAGGGAATCAATGCGGCAAGATGTATAAGTACGGACTCCATTCACTTTGGGATCAACAAAAACACCAATGCTTCTAATGGAATCGACTACCTGGCATTGGAGTACAGCAGTGACAATGGGATTACCTGGACTGCAATCTCCTACCCTGCATTACCTACGGGAACAGGAACTGCAAAATGGTACAGAGTTGGTGCAGCATTGCCTGCAGGTGCTCATGTAGCAAACTTGCGTATCCGTTTCAGAAATACATTGGTTGGAACTTCTTCTTCCAATCCTCAATTCAGAATCGATGATATCGCATTCTCTTGTGGTTCAACAACACCTTGTGGTGAGTTGACTGCAATGATCGATGTTACAGGTTCTACTGTAGTATGTGCTGCAGGAACACCGCCGGAACTAACAGCAATTACAGGGATTATATCTCCGTTGTTTCAATGGTATAACCAGGATGGAATCGTTGCTGGGGCTACATCAGATGTGTTTTTTCCTTCGAATTCAGGGACTTACTATGTTGTTGTAAACAGTGAAAACGGATGTGAGGCTATTTCTGAAAAAGTGTATGTATTGCTTTATCCGCAAGTGGAATACTGCCCGATCGTTTTGGAAGGGTGCGACAAGGATACGGTTTCAGCATGTGTAAATGTGAAAGCACCGGATTTGTTTTTCTCTCAATACGTTGAAGGAAGCGGGTTCAATAAGTATGTGGAGATTTTCAACGGAACATGTACTTCTCTTGATCTGACAAATTACGAATTGCGTGCATACCATAACGGGGCATCTTTATCAGGAACTCCTACATTCACTATCGCACTTTCAGGAACAATCGCTGTTGGAGGAACAATCGTAGTTGCTCATCCATCTGCAACAGCATGGGGCGGAACTCCAAACATTTTCTCAGCGAACCTTCAGTTTAATGGTGACGATGCATTGGTGCTTTACAACCTGGTATCTGGAACTGCAGCTGATATCTTCGGTTCAGTAGGAAACGATCCGGGATCTTCCTGGAGAGACAGCGATACAACAAGTGCTACTTACCACTGGTCAACTGAAAATAAAACATTGGTAAGAAAAGCATGTGTTTACGCAGGTATTAATACAAATCCTGCTTTACCGGGTATCGGAGGATTCCCTACCTTGTTCACAGAATGGGATACACTTTCTACTGATGATGTAACTGGTTTGGGAACGCATACATACGGAGCTTCGTCTTATAATTTCACATTGGCTTCAGGTAATGCAACAATCCTTGGAACTACCGGAAATTGCGCAACGATCCAGGTTGGATCTGTAAATTCTGTAATCAACGTTGCGGGAACATTCTGTACATTCAATAACTGTAATGAAGATCCGGGACAAGTTGAAGTAAACGTGATTAATTGCGAGGCTCGCAGTATGAAAACAAAATCAGTGACTCAATCTTCTTCTTCTCCTTCTGTTGAATTGGCTCCTAACCCTACAAGCGGTTCGGTAATGATTACCTTCACTACAACTTCAGATGAAGAAGTTTCAATCGCAGTGACAGACCTTTCCGGAAAAGAGCAAATGTCAGTTCAAAACGGATTCTTGTCAAAAGGAACCCACCGAATGGAAGCTGATCTATCCAAATTGGCTGCAGGAACATACATCATTCGTATTGCTTCTGCTTCTGAAAACCAAACATTACGTGTGGTTAAGACGGAAAAATAGACAAGTATAAATTAGTTACTACCTGGAAAGTCCTTTCGTTTCGGCGGAGGGGCTTTTTTGTTTGCCAAAACGAGGACTTAAATTTTCCGGTACAGTTTAATCAATGTGATTTCCGGGTAAATTCCTACTCTTCCGGGGAAACCCAGATATCCAAAACCACGGTTTACGTAAAGCAGTTGTTTTCCTACCTGATATAATCCGGCCCATTTTTTATAACGAAAGGAAACCGGACTCCATTTTATCCCGAAACGTTCAATTCCAAATTGCATTCCGTGTGTGTGACCTGAAAGTGTCAGATCAATATCTGTTTTTTGTACTACTTGCTCATCAAAATGGCTCGGATCATGAGAAAGCAGGATTTTAAATGCTTCCGAAGGAACTTTTTCCAGTGTTTCATCCAGTTTGCCGCTCTGTCTGAAAGGTTTGGTCCCCCAGTTCTCAACGCCAAGCAGCCAGAATCCGGGTTTCAGCTCAACTGCTTCATTCAATAAAGGTGTGAACCCGATTTCTTTATGAATTGCAATCAGCTTTGTTAAGTTGGCATCTTTGGTTTCCTCCTTGTCCCACGGCACATAATCACCATAATCATGATTTCCAAGAATA
>CBFGPJ010000588.1:0-2343 GCA_965650615.1 uncultured Fluviicola sp.
ACAATCATGGTCTACTACCACGTTGGAATTGACGATACAACAACTTCCTATTTTGGAGTTTGCATTGATAATTGCACCGGCCAGGACGACCGTACCTGATTGAATAACCGCATTTTTTGAAACATAAGCAAGCGGATGAACAATTGTTTCAAATTCAATGCGGCCCGCATATTGATTCGCCAATTGCTTCCTTATCTCATTGTTACCGATTCCGATTACAAATGCATCACAATGACCTGAAATTGCTACAATGTCCTGTATTGAACCGATTACCGGAATATTGTCCGTTAAGATCGTTCCCTTTTCAACCTGGTCATCAACAAAACCTATTACCCGAAGGGAACCAATCAAATCAATTGTCTCTGCAAGCACTTTCGCATGTCCACCGGCTCCAATGATGACTATTTTTTTCATGATCTGACTAATTGATGATACAATTCTTCCATGCGTTTCATATTGTTCTGCCAAATTCCGTTCTGTTGCAATAATTGCTCATTGATCGGTGCAGCCTGTTTGGTTAATTCATCATACCTGTCTCTTGATTCTATGAGCCTTTGAGCAAGTAAATTAACGTCATCAACAGGAATCAAAAAACCGTTTTTAGAATCAGTTATCCACTGTCGGTTTGCCGGAATATCGGTTACAATATTGAATGTCCCGCAAGCCATTCCTTCGTTCAACGAAATGTTATTTCCATCCGACAAAGACAGACTTACAAAGACATGGCTTCGATTTAAGAATTCTGCCATTTCAGGTTGTGTCTTCTTCCCAACAAATGTTACATGATCCCAAATCCCCAAATCCTTACTCATTTGAACCAGTTCTTCTCTCAAGCTTCCCGCACCCAACAGATTTACATGGATATTCGGAATCTCAGGCAATACCTGTTTAATTGCTTTCAGTAAATGTGGGATATTATAGATCGGTTCAAAGTTTCGTGTACTGATTACCTCAAACCGTTCTTCAGATAACATCCGCTTATCGGAATTAAAGATCAGCTGATCAACTCCCATTGGAATTGCAAGTACATTTTCCGGTTTTGCTCCCAATCCAATCGCTGCGGATCTCATATGCTCCGCTACAACGGTAATCTTATCCGTTCGTTTGAATGCATATCTGAGCAGAATATGATAGATTTTTGATTGTTTCGGGCTAATCAGGATATCCGTTCCGAGCGCCGTAATAACATAGGGATGATAGGAACAAAGTGCTCCCGTTATTCCATAACTTGTAGCATAAAGCGAATGAAAAACATCCGGTTTAATTACTTTCAACAGTTTTTTTACTTCCCGGTATTTGAAGAGTGTTTTCCAATTTCCCCCGGAAGTTTTGATCCCCTCCAGGTTTAAGGGATAAACAGGAATCCCTTCGATCAGGGCAGACTTCAGGCTGATCAGGTGTACATCATACCCCTTTGATTTGAAGTAATGACACCACCTGATTGTATGGATGCTCTCACTATCTGCAAAAAAACAAATCTTCATAGTACCATTAATTACCATCTACGTACGGATCACGTAATACCATTTGGCGGATTAAATAATCTTGGAAAGGTATAAAGGTAAGCTTTGAACTTTAAATAATACACCTTTTTAAAAGGAGAAAGCAATCCGAAAACAATCGTTTTGGCAATTACATGGATCAAACTGATACAAAATATCAGAAAGGTAGCGAATCTGCTATGGTGTTTTTTAAAGAACTTAATCTTATTGTAGTTCTGATTCGAAAGGGAAATATTGTAATTTTTCTTAGCACTTTGCCCGATGTGATGAAATATCTTCGTTTTAGGGAAGTAATAACATGGATAGTTATTGTGATTGGCTCTCCAACAAAATTCTACATCTTCTATCCAAAACATTGTTTCATCCAACATTCCGATACAATCTATCAATTCCTTACGGAAAAATAATGCAGCACCCGAAAAAGTTTCTCCTTCAAAAATCTCATTCGGATCTTTATCCCTGTAATTCTTCTTTTTCAACAGAAATCTCAGGTAGAATGATTCACAGAAAACGGAAGTCAAAGTGGGATATCGCCAATAACTCTGTTGAAGTGTACCATCTGAATTCACCAGTTTAGGTGCAAGCAACCAGGCTTCTGAATGTCCTTCCAGGTAATCGATCATAGGATCGATCGAATTTTCCAGAAATTCAGTATCCGGGTTGAGCATGAAAATATAATCTCCTGTTGCTATTTTAAAACCCTGGTTATTTCCTGCCGGAAAACCAGCATTGTATTTATTTGCGATCAGTATTACTTCCGGAAATTCACTTGCGATTGCTTCAGGTGATCCATCTTTCGAATCATTATCAACAACAATGACCTCTAAATCAGTATGCGGAT
>CBFGPJ010000589.1:0-2342 GCA_965650615.1 uncultured Fluviicola sp.
TTATGCAAAAGATACGAATGAAACTTACTGGCCTTTGCCGAATGTGATCGGGATCCGGGTGAAGAAATAAAATGTGTATAAAACAAGTAGGGGCGCGATTAATCGCGCCACTACTTGTTTCTGGTTTTAATATTACCTGATCATCGTCACAAAACCATTGTATCTGGTTTTAGTACCATTATTATCCGATACGATAAAAATATAGGTGTAAACGCCATCCGGAACGAATTGTCCATCGGTTGTTTTTCCATCCCATTTCAGGTCATCCGGATGAAATTCTTTGATGTTGTTTCCCCAGCGGTTCACAATAAATCCTTCAACCAAATAACCTCCTATAATACTGATCGAAAAGAAATCATTGATATTGTCATTGTTTGGTGTGAAAACATTTGGAATGAAAACCGCATAATCTTCTATACTGCAATCTTCAAAGATGATTTGTGTGGTATGTGTTGTCGGACAACCGTTCCCATCGGTTATGTTCACTACCACGTTGTCCGATTCAAAATACCAGGTTCCTTCAACCAAAACCGAATCTCCTTCACAAGGTGTGAGTGTTTGGGAAGTTGGAGTAACAGTAAATAGGGAAAGGTTCAATGTATGTGTACTGTCACATCCGTTTTGACCCGTGAATACGAATGGGTACGCTCCCGCCGCTGTGAAATTCTGCCCGTTAAAGGTGTACGTATCACCCGGACAAATGCTGTGTGATTCACCTGTTGTTTGTGGAATACATCCTGTTACAACAATGCTTTTGCAATCCTGATCAGAACAAGTGCCCGAACCGGTAGTGTAACAAATTTGATAAGTTCCCTGTCCGGCGATTTGAGGATCGAAAACTCCGGAAGCCGACATACAGGTCCCGCAATTGGAAGACCAGGTCCCACCCGATGAATTTGCTACGAATTGGATCGG
This sequence comes from uncultured Fluviicola sp., assembly GCA_965650615.1. Lineage (GTDB taxonomy): Bacteria > Bacteroidota > Bacteroidia > Flavobacteriales_D > Crocinitomicaceae > Fluviicola. Next base: position 916 of record CBFGPJ010000589.1, read on the forward strand.
TGAATCCGTTGTAGAGAACGGACCGCTTGTTTGTATCGTTGCGTCCGGAATAGGTGTCCCAGCTGCAATTGTTCCTGAAGCAGTTCCTGAACAACCGTTTTGGTCCGTTACTGTCACAGAATATGTTCCCGGACATTGGTTGGAAATGTTTGTCTGAGTACTGTTATCGGACCATAAATAGGAGTAAGGGCTTGTTCCTCCGGAGGCATTTGTGGTCAATGAACCGTCACAAGCACCTGCACATGTTTCGTTTGATGGAGTTACCGAAACATTGATAGAACTTGCTCCATTGGTGACAGTTGCCTGTGCACTGATCGAACAACCACCGTTATCTGTTACCTGAACCGTATAAACTCCTGCACACAAATTACTGATAGTTGCTGTGGTGGCTCCATTTGACCAAAGAATCGTATATGGAGCACTTCCTCCTGAGATTGTCACGTTTGCCGTTCCGTTGCAGGAAGCACCGCAACCAGTTGGTGTTGCACTTGCAGTAGCCTGAAGACCGCCGCCGGAAACACCACATTGAGGGTTCATGGAGGCGATCCATGCACTGTTTTCCGTGCTGTTCGGTGCTCCGGGTGTTTCATCTGTTCCTACGTTTCCGGAGCTCCAGTTTGTTTGAAGTGTGGGATTAATATTGGTGTTATTCGTCAATGAAAAAACCTTGCCCGATGCACTTCCCGAAAAGTAAATGAAGGGAGCACTGGAATTATTTCCCCAGCTCACACCTGAATAAGCCGTAGGAGTTGTAATACCGGGAAGCATTAAAAATGAATCACCGCTATTTGCCATTGCAACCTGTGACCAGCTTCCGGCACCGGTTAACCAACTGCCGTTTGGGGGATAATTGGTATTGGAGCTGGTTGGACTTGTACTCTGGCCTTCAAACAAGGTGGAATTTATTGGAATGATCAAACGGCAATTTCCGTCATTCATATTTAAATCATCTGGTGGAATAGCCGAATTGCGATCGGATTCATTGTAAACCACGATCAATGTTCCTTGTGGGATACAGCTCCAGAAAGCATTGTTTCCAAAGCGAACAGCACCTGCCGCAATCCCAGTACCGCTGCCTGAAGCAGCCGTTCCGTTGTTGTCATCGATGATAATTCCTCTCAAATCCGCACAAGGTACAGGTGTTTGACACGTTGGATTTCCGGCAACAACAAATTCTACATACTCAGCAGTTCCGGTTCCTTGTGAGACTTCATTAATGATTAACAATTGTGCATTTGCCTGAAGAATCCCGGCACATAAAAAACAAAATAGTACGCGAAGAGAACGCATAATTTGAATGAAAAAAATCGCTAATTGAACCTGGTTTCGGCTACAAATAGGAGCTTCAAGGATTACAAGTTCAATTTTTCACGGCAAAGATAGGGTGAAATAGTTAATCCATTGAGTAAGACATGTTATCAAATGGT
>CBFGPJ010000590.1:0-2342 GCA_965650615.1 uncultured Fluviicola sp.
GTCGGTTTGGCTAAGTTTATAGTAAACAGATTCCCGTGTATTTTTAGTATCAACGTAGGTATACGTTTTAGCTTCCGTAGAAGTAATCGCTCCTTTTACCTTTGTCAGTTCTTTCCAATTTACTCCGTCAGCACTTGTTTCGATGGTGAAATAATCATTTCTGTTTTCAGATTCCACATCCCAGGTCAATAAATTCCCATCGCTCATTTTTTTAGCGCTGAAAGACAAAAATTCTACCGGCAATACCAACAAGGAACAATTGCAGATAATTTCCTGATTTGGAATTCCGGGACCTTGAATGATTACCCCGATATTTGCGCAATTAAGGCTATTTATGGTCGCTTCATTGCAACTTGGATTCGGTGCATACTGGTAAGCTTCCCCATTGTTATTTACAAAGGGATTTGTAGTTGTTACGGCAGATCCGGAACCTCCATTCAAAGGCAAGGCATAATATCCGTTAACTGCAGAATTATTGCAGTAAATTTTTGTTTGAAGGGTATGCAAACCACTATTTCCAGGTGTATTGCCAATAATTGCAATTTCATAATCAAATCGAACATTGTAATTGTAACCCCATGGACAATCGGTAGTGCTTACCACTATAGATTTGGGACATATGGATACAGAAACCGAATATCCGGCATTTGAATTGATGATGCATTGTGCATTTGTCTGAATAGATATAACTAGGAAAAATAGGGTGGTTAGACAGCTTAGCTGAACTAATCTGGTACTCTTACGCATGAATGAAATCTTAAAAAAAGGTGCAAAAGTACTCTTATTCTCAAGGTATTGTATTTTCAACTCTTCATTTCAAACTAATTTTCACATTAATACTACTTGACATACTTATATATAACAAAAAAATGGAATTTTCACAAAAAGAAAACCAAATAAATCAACACTTCATGCCTCGGAATTTACTTGTAATTCGAATCTGATTGACCGCAAGTTTTACAACCTTTCTTGCCTCTCAGTATCAATGAGAAAAAACTGAAATGAAACCTTTTCTATTCCTATTTCTTATTTTCATTATTCCTGCAATCGGTTTTTCCCAGCAATGGGGAAATTGCACTGTCTCACAGTTTACCAATGAAGCAAACGATGTTGAGATCAATAATAACCAGGAATCTTACACTGCCGGATATATTACCGGTGAAACTGCATTCAATAGTTCAACGATTGTACCATTTGCTCAGGGAAACGGAGACATTTACATTGCCAAATACAGTCCTGCAGGCACATTAATTTGGGAAAGGACTTTTGGAGGGAATTATTCTGACCGGGCGATTGATCTGGCGATTGGTCCGGATCAACATATTATTGTGACAGGTCAATTTTTTGGAACTGTAAATTTTGGAAGTTTCACACTAAGTTCCTCCGCCAATTCAAAAGATATCTTCATTGTAAAACTGGATCCTGCCGGTAACGTTTTATGGGCACGAAAAGAAGGTGGAGATCTTGCTGAAAATGCTTATGGAATAGCCGTAGACCATCAAAATAAGGTTATCCTGACCGGACAATTCCAGGGAATGTCCATGATCGGAAACAATACTTTTACAAGTGCAATTGATCCGAATACGAACCAACCTTCATTTGATTTTTTTGTATCAAAATACGATTCCAACGGAACACCGCTTTGGTCCTTAAATGGTTCTGCGGAATATGAAGATCGTGGACTGGCAGTTGCCATAGATGCTCAAAATAACATCTTCTTTACCGGTCAATTCTCCAAAGATTTGACATTTGCCGGCAATGCATACCTCAACCTTGGGTATAACATCGGTTTTCTCTGCAAATTAAATCCATCCGGGCAAATACAGTTTTTCAATCAACTAAAAGCCGGGATGACCAATCCTTACGACCTGGAAGTCAACAGTGATCATGAAGTAGTCATTACCGGAGATTTCCTTGGAAACATGAACTATTACGATGCAACAGGAATGCATCCGATTCAAAACGCATTCGACAAACAAATTTTCGTTCTGAAAACAACTAACAGCGGAAATTATATCTGGAACTATACTTTGGGATCCAACAACGAAATTTCTGCCCGTTCTGTTTCCATGGACCCACATAAGGACATTTTTGTGACCGGTTATTTCAAATGTGATTTATCCCAAATCCAGGATACGGCAAAAACCATATTCAATTCTGTTGGGTTTAAAGACCCCTATTTGCTTAAATTAACAAACACAGGGCAACTTGAGTACATCAAACATTTTGGAGGAAAAATGGATGATGAGGGTCATGGTGTGGCTGTTCGTGAGAACGACAAGCCGTTGATCTGTGGGAGCTTTACAAAGAACTTGAATTTTTCTTACAGTTTAAATCCCGTT
>CBFGPJ010000591.1:0-2311 GCA_965650615.1 uncultured Fluviicola sp.
CAGCTTTACACCGTCTTTTCTTAATTTCAGGAAGATAATGGATACGGTGAAGATAAAAAAGACAACAGGCAAGAAGGTAATAATGTCCTGAACCGTTTTGCTTGCAGCTACAGGTGTTGTTGTAGCAACCGTTTTTAGTCCCATTTTAACAACAGCGGTATCCTTCACAGGTTTGGCCTGAGTTTGCAGTGCATTTAAAACTGTTTTGTTACTTCGTTCGATGATCCTGCTAACAGCAGCTGAATCTAAAGGTTGAGCTGAACACAGCGTGTTTACCGGCATGAGAGCCAATAAGGCATAAAAGATGTAGTATTTCATAAATAGTGATTTTCGTCAAATGTAGTATTAAAAACGAAACTACAATGAAAATCCGGCTATTTGATCTAACTAATTCTTCAAAGAGTAAATTGCTGAATTTCCCGGTATAAACGATTCGTAGGAAGCCCCATGACATTTGTATATGTGCCTTCCATTCGCTTCACAGCAACGTATCCGATCCATTCCTGGACGCCGTAAGAGCCGGCTTTATCAAAGGGCATGTATTTTTCAATGTAGTACTTTATTTCGTCTTCAGACAAGCTTTCGAATTCTACTTCAGTCCGTTCAGAAAACGAAGTATTTTTTGTTTTCGATCCGATAAAAACTCCGGTTATAACGGTATGTTTTTGACCGGATAACTTGGAGAGCATTTGTCGGGCATCTTCATAATCGAACGGTTTTCCCAGGATCTTTCCATTGAGTATGACAACGGTATCCGCGCAAATAACGGCTTCATCATCCGCTAGGTCGGGGATAAGAGCTTCTGCTTTTACTTTTGCCAGGTATTCCGGAACCTCTTCAGCCGGAAGTGCATCCGGATAGATTTCTTCCGTATCTTTTACACGAACTTCAAATTCAACACCAATTCCGGCCAGAAGTTCTTTTCTTCGGGGAGATTGTGATCCGAGGACCCATTTCATTTTTCTCATAGGAAATACCAGTAAAAAGGCATGCAGCAGCCGATCAGCATGGTTATTTTTAAAATCAGATCGATTTGTTTCAATCGGTTCCGTTCCGGTTTATTCAATAAAAGAATACAGCAAACCAGGAGTAAGCCGTAAATAACAAATGAAGGAGCCATTACACGAATAAATGTGTGCTTGAAAACTACGTATCCTTCAATTAAGAACGGAAGAGAAACTCCGATAATTGCCACTAAACAAACCAATGAGATCCAGCGTGCTCTGTTGATACCCAAAACAATCGGAATTGTTTTCGCTTTCAATAACTGATCCCCTTCCACATCTTCCATGTCTTTTACGATTTCACGCACCAGGTTCAAACAGGAGGCAAAAAAAGCGAGCGCAACAACAAAGAAAATCTTCAGGTTCAGCTGTGAGATCCAGTTTGCACCTTCTTTAAAATCGCTCATAAAATTGGTGCTGTGGAATGGTGTGGTCAATCCTAAAAAGTGAATTCCGCATAATAATGGGACCAAACCGGTTAAAGCAGCAATAAATATGTTCCCAATCAGGAATCTTCGCTTAAAATACATGGAATAGAACCATAAAATGTTGATGCTCAGTAAATGAATAAAAACATACCAGAATGTTTCATATGCCCATGTTAAATAGCAGGCAATGGAAAATGCAACAAAGTTCAGTGTCCAATGAGAAACAATGGCCCATCTCGGTTTGATGTATTTCCCGATAATGAGTTTGTCGGGTTTGTTGATACGATCTGCCTTTACGTCAAAATAGTCATTGATGATGTTTCCTGCCGCTGCGATCAAAACCGTTGAGAAGACCAATAAAAAATAATCAAGCGACTCATTCGGGTGGGATCTTTTCAGCAACACATCTTCCGAAAAATAGGGAATAAAGAATACACGGATCCCATACATTGTCAGGATAATGACAAGCAAGTTGATCGGCCGTACGAGTCGAAAGAAATGCATTATTTCACAATCTTGTATTCAGTTCTACGATTTTCCTGGTGAGCCTTTTCTTTCTCACTTTCCTTACTCATTTTCGCAATTACTTCATCTGTGAAGATCGGCATGGTTTCACCATAACCTTTTGAAGACAAGCGGGAAGCGTCAATTCCTTGCTGGATCAGGTAGTCTTTTACCGACTTCGCACGCGCATCGGATAATTTTAAGTTATCTGCAGCATCACCACGTGTATCGGTATGTCCCCCGATTTCAATTTTTGTAGCCGGATTTGCTTTTAACAGATCCCGTAATTTATTCAATTCAACAAACGATTCAGGACGTAATGTTGCTTTATTCAGATCAAAGAACACATTTTTCAAGGCTGTTGGAGTACCTGAA
>CBFGPJ010000592.1:0-2304 GCA_965650615.1 uncultured Fluviicola sp.
GGTACAGGAAAAGCTTACCGTATTTTTCAGACTGTTTCACTTCCATAGCAAGTGATTCGTAGGTAATTTGTGCGCTTTTTCCTGTTTCAGGATCAGTAATCAATGTAGATTGACGTGCTGCAGTTGCATCCCAAACATATTTATCAATGTTAACGATGTTACCGCCATTATGCATTTGAAATCCGGCCGGTACTCCAAGCTGTTTGTAGACATTCCGAAGGTTGAAGCCATATTCTTCATTCAAGTTGGCAGATTCCCGCAATCCTCTCCGAAGTACTTCTTTATCTCGTTCTTCCTGCAAGTTAGAATCCCATAATCGCTCTCTTTTCATGGCAATCTCCAATTCATTCTTACCTCTTGCATGAATTTCGGCAACTGCCTTTTCATAGAATGCATTTAAACTTCTTTGATGTGCATCGTCCAGTTTTATCTTCCCTACTTTCTGATCCGCAAAACGCTGGAATTGCGGATATCCCATTCTAACAACACGTTCATCCAGTTTCCACAGTGGTTCGTTGAGATTGTCCGCATAGACATCAAATACTTTTTCATTGCAGGTTTCATGGATTTCCTTCATACGGTCTTCAAAATCCTGCGTTGCCAGGTTGGTATTGTTAAAAGCTTTTTTCCAAATTGCAAGGACCTTAGAAGGAGGAATATGGTTGATTCCCGATCCTGCGGTTGAACTTACCTGTACTGTAAATTTATCGGAATAAGGTGGCAAACAATTGGATTGTGCTTTACAAATCTGGTATGAAAAGTTCCCGGATATTTCGAAGTTTCCTTTTTTGAGGAGTTTTACTTTTTGTTTGAAAACAAGCCGATTGCTTTCATAGATTGCCATTTCGTTGCAAAACTTTTTGACCTGGTACTTTTTAGCATTCTCAGAATCAATTGCACCGACGATCGGACTCAAATCATTGACTTCACCTACAAGCATAAAATCCGGAGTTTTATCCAATCTGAATCGTGTCGGAATGGTAAACGGTGATACATATTCATTCAAAATCCCAATCATCCAATTATCCTTCAGGTTGACGGTTGCAACAATATTTGCATAGTTATCTTTCAAATATTCGACCGAAAAACTCCAGTTTGCTTTGTCTTCAGGACTCTCAGCCAATTGCTGTGGTTTAGGAAGTATCGTTAATGCTATTGATGCACCACCACCCTGGTATGGGTTATTTGTGGCTGGGAATTCCTCCGGTTCAGTGAACATATACAGATCTTCGCTCTCAACAGCTGTTGAATCTTTTACGGAAACTGCCTCCTCAAAACTCAAATACAAACTATCTCTTTTCGATTTCTCCTTAAACCACTTCAATTCATTCAGTTTCGGTTCGTAGCGCGGAGGGAACAAGTCCATTTTGGCCATGTTCTTCGGTTTGGGCAAACGTTCCAGCTCCACCGGGTTTTGCCAATCAATTCCGCCGTTTTTCCCGGGAACTCCGGTAAAGAGTTTCATGTCTTTTTTCAACTCATCAACCGGTACCTGCACGTAAACACCTTTGTCCGTCAGCTGCAGTTTTTTTCCTTCCGGGGTGAATGCATTAAGACTGAACATTCCCTGGGTTTCCAACAGGCGATCCCCCGATTTGGTACTCAGCCCGGCTTTTACAATGTCGGAGGCTTTTTGGGCTTCCTGCCATTGAACGATTGCTTTGCCTTTGTACGCTTTTCCGTTCAGCAAAAACGATTCATCCGTGATGCTCAATAAAACACCGCTTTCCGATAAAAACACATCCGATTCTCCGGTAAATTCGAAATATTCCGGGGCGATATTGGTGAAAGCCAGTTCTTTTTCCATTTGCTCTACAAGCGATTGTTCCAATACTTGCTGTTCCTGTATTTTCTCTTCAGCATCATTGGCTCGAATAGCGAAGAAATAAATGGCAACTGCCAAAGCTCCGGCAATTACCAGGACAATTCCGCTGTTCAGGATCATTTTCTTCAGGTGAAACCACTTGCCGGATTCCTTTACCAGGTTTCTCAGGGAGTCGCGCTGAATAATTTCCGCGGTTAGTTTATGTAATTCAAATTCCTGCTGAAGTTCTCTGTTTTGCTTTAATTCTGCTTCAAAAGCCGTTTTTCCTTCTGCTGAAAGCTCGTTATTCAAATAACGCTCAATCAATTGGTTCCAATTTGTTTCCATGATTAAAATTGATTGAGTTCAACATTCATTTGAGCTTCCTGTACCAAATCTTTGGCTTTTTGGATACACCGGTATTTTTGCGCTTTCGCCACTTTATCGTTTCGTAAATCGAGCTTTTTGGCAATATCCACCATGTTCCAACCCAAACCGTA
>CBFGPJ010000593.1:0-2297 GCA_965650615.1 uncultured Fluviicola sp.
TCCGCGTATATGCAGGAGCAGACAACAAGCCTGCTGATTTCAGCGATGCAAACGTTCCGTTGAAACCAAAACATTCGTTGCCGATCTCATTGAAAGGAGTGAAGCAAGGGGATTACGCAATGATTATGGGATTCCCCGGAAGAACAAACCGTTATTTGACTTCTTACGGTGTGGAACAGGCAATCTCTTTGGAGCAGCCTAAAATTGTAGACATCCGTGCGAAGAAATTGGAGATCATGAAAAAATACATGGATAAGGACGTAACAGTGCGTTTGAATTATTCATCCAAGTATGCGCAGGTAGCAAATTACTGGAAGTATTTTATCGGTCAGACAAAACAGTTGAAAGGAAATCACGTTGCTGACAAGAAAAGAAAAGTAGAAGAGGAGTTCACAAAGTACTCGGCTGGTAAAGCCGAATACAACAATGTGCTTTCCGATATCGAATCTGCGTTTAAAGCAACGAATGATATCATTTACATCAAAGTGTACCAAAGTGAATTCGTTCGCCAGGTAGACATCAATTCGGTGGTTGCTTACTACAAAATGGCTTGGGACGCTAAAAATGCAGGAAATATGGAGCGTTACAACATGGTTTTGGACGCTGCAAAAGGAACAGCAGAGGAAATCTATGCTGAGCGCTCAATGGATATCGAATTGGAGACGTTGGAAGAAGTATTGAAAATGTACATCCGCGACGTACCAATGGAACAGCAGCTTGGAATTACACGTTCAATCGGTGTTGACGGAATCGCAGCTTTCATGAGCCGTGTGAAAACGAATTCAATTTTCGCTTCCAAAGAGCGTTACGAAGAGTTTATGAAGAACTTCGACATGGATAAACTGAGCCAGGATCCGTTGTTCATTTTGATCAAAGATTTGGATAACGCATACCAGGCTGCAATGGCTAAGGATGAGATCAAATCTGCAAATGCAAAATTGACTGTTGCAAACCGTGCATTCGTAAAAGGAGTTCGTGAAATGCAACCGAACAAGAAATTCTACCCGAATGCAAACTCAACGATGCGTTTGACTTACGGAAATGTATTGGCTTACGATCCGCGTGACGGAGCTCATTACGACTACTTCACAACATTGGACGGAGTAATGCAGAAAGAAGATCCTACAAACCCGGAATTCGTGGTTGATCCGCGCATCAAGGAATTGTGGATGAAAAAAGATTACGGTCAATACGGAGTGAACGGGAAACTGCCTGTAAACTTCCTTTCCAACAACGATATCACGGGAGGTAACTCAGGTTCACCGGTAATCAACGCAAACGGAGAATTGATCGGGACGGCATTCGACGGAAACTGGGAAGCAATGTCCGGTGACATCTACTTCGAGCCGAACATCCAGCGTACAATCTCTTTGGACGTTCGTTACACGCTTTGGTTGATCGACAAGTGCTACGGAGCTACGAATTTGATTAATGAGATGAAGTTGGTGAAATAAACTTTAACTAATAAGAAATAGAAAAGCCCTGACATATGTCGGGGCTTTTTTTGTCTCTCTGATTTAGAGTGGCCAAATTCCATACTTTAAATATTGCTATTTGCTCTAGGCTGAGAGGTAAATATTAGTCTCGTATAAATCGTTTTTAATATGTGACAATATAACCATCAGGGTGTTTTTTTAAACTGTCTAGATTTAGTTCCTTAATAATAGGATTATTTTCAATATCATAAACTCTATATATTTTATACCTTGATTTATTCGCCTCAAAAGTTTTTATTTCATGATTTGATACGAAAAACTTTTTTGAATAGGGGTCATCTTTTTTTCTTGTCGTTGTTTTCACTTCAATGAAAATTTCTTCTCCATTTTCGTCAAGTGACAAAATATCATATCCATAATTATTTGACTTTAATGCTACATGATCGGGATAACCAATTATATTTCTTTTTTCTAGTTTTTCAGCCTCCATTTTTAAAACAAATAATTCACCATTGAGGCCAATTTGAGCCAATCTTTCAGCTTCTTTGGCTCTTTGTTCTGGAGTTAATGGTGCAATATTTATAGGAATTTCTTGTTGATTTAAATCTCTAATTGCTCCCATCATGAAAATAATTTGAGAGACGAATAAATCAATTGTTGAATTTTCAATAACTCCAAAATCATTAGGATAGATTTTAGCAGTTATCTGCGAATTTCTTGCGTTAGTTTTTATTTCATTTTGCCATTCATTTGGCAGTTTATCCTCTCCATTAGAATAAGCTATAAACCCAAAATCAAATAAAGAATTATAATTTATCTGAAATTCGGTATTATTAGAAATGATTTCCGACAAGGTAATTC
>CBFGPJ010000594.1:0-2295 GCA_965650615.1 uncultured Fluviicola sp.
GTCTTCGGCAAATGTGTCTTATACCGAGTTTTTACCTGATGCCTGTCTCCAGGAGATGATTTATTGTTACTGGCAGCTAAAAACAGACCAGCCTTTGACAGAACAGTTCAATTACCGGGTTGTAGCAGACGGTTGTATCGACATTTTCTTTGAACTCAATCGTCCGGAAGATAGCTATGTAATGGGATTTTGCAAGAAGTTTACCGAATTTCCCCTCGAAAACGGCTTTCATTATATCGGGATCCGTTTCTTTCCGACCATGTTTCCGCAACTCTTTAAAATCAATGCGAGGGAACTCAGTAATCGCTTTGAGCATTTGGAGAATGTCATACCGCTTGTTTCGAACTTCATCAAGAACAATCTGCATCATTCACAAACGATGGACGAGATAAGGTTTTTGTTTGACCGTTATTTTTCAGAAATAGTGAAAACAGGGAGTTTTAACCCGGATCACAGGTTGTATGGTGCATTGCAATTGATTTTGAAAAAACAGGGAATCATAAATATTGAAACAGAGCTTCAAACCGGGATCAGTTCCAGGCAGCTGCGCAGATTATTTGATTTTTATATTGGTGATACACCAAAAACCTTTAGCCAGGTAGTTCGTTTTCAGGCTATTTTGGGTTCGAAACCTTCTTCACAAAGTTTGCGGAAAAATAAATTATTCTTCGATGCGGGGTATTACGATCAGGCTCATTTTATCAAAGAATTCAGGAATTTTTATGGTGTTACGCCAAGTAAGGCATTTGGCAGGTGATTCTGTCCGATTTTTACAATGTTGAAGAGCCGCTATTTCCGACTTTTGTTTCAATAAAAAGAATTCAGGATGAAAAAAGCAGCACTATTAATAGGAGGACTTTGTTTCGCACTTATAAGTCTTTCACAAAATAATTCAACATACAAAATGCAAAATACCATGAAATTGAATGCAGGAATAGTAACAGCAAAAATAGCAGATACAAAGGCTTTTTACACAACGGTTTTAGGCTTTGGAGTAACTTTCGAGAACGAATTCTATCTTTTGCTCCATACACCCGATCAACAAGCGGAGATTAGTTTTTTACTTCCGGATCACCCAAGTCAACAGCCTTTATTTCATAAACCTTTTTCGGGGGAAGGGATGTATCTGACTATTGAGGTAGAGGACGTTGATAAATACTACCAGGAATTAAAAGCGAAAAACGTCGAGATAAAAATCGAATTGCGTGACGAACCCTGGGGAGACAGGCATTTTGCGATCCAGGACCCGAACGGGATCGGAATTGACATCGTAGAATATGCACCGCAAGAAAACGGGGAGTGAAAGCCAAAAGAATTGAAAAGCCGGAATAAACATTTATTCCGGCGCACAAATCACATGACCGAATTCCTGCTGTACCTTCCTTTGTATTCAACAGGCGACATTCCTGTAAATTTCCGGAAAACTTCACGAAAAGCTTTCACATCCGAATATCCAACCTCGTACATGATCTCGCTCACAGTTTTGCGGCTTGTTTCCAGTGATTTTTTGGCAGATTCGACCTTTATGCGCTGAAGGTATTCAATCGGTGTGTTACCGGTTGCTTTGATAAATCTGCGGTCAAAATTCCTTCTGCCGACTGAAAACCGGGAAGACAATTCTTCCATGGAAATCTTTTCACGGAAGTTTTGTTCAAGATATGTTTGAACTTCTTTTACAACTTCATCATCGTGCTGTTTTTGTCCCCTGAACATGGTGAATACGGATTGGCTTTTTCTGTCCGGTTCTATTTGAAATATTTTGGAACAGTAAATTGCTGTTTGCCGGTCGAAGTACTTTTCGATCAGATAAATGATCAGGTTGAGAAACGAATAGGCCCCACCGTTGGTGTAGATTCCCTGTTCATAGGTAATCAGTTGATCGGTCTGTAGGTTTACTTTTGGAAATCGGTTCCTGAAATCTTCAGCAGCACTCCAATGGGTAGAGCAACTTTTTCCGTCCAACATACCCGAAGCCGCCAATAAAAAAGCTCCGGTGCAGATACTTGCGATTTCGGCACCCTGTTTATACTTTTTCTCAAGCCAGGGAACAAGTGCTTCATTCAACGAAAGAGCAGCCGGGTAATTGTGGTTCAATGAAGGAATAATGATCAGGTCCGTTTTTGAGATCTTCGAAATGGAAGTATGTGGTTTTACGGAAAACAAACCTTCATAAAAATCCACCTGATCTGAGAGTCCTGCAAGTTGGATCTCGAAGACATTTTCATTGTTTTTTTCTTTCCAAAGGGCATTTGCTCTTGAAAAAAGTTTGTATGTACCAACAATGCTGCTTAAATT
>CBFGPJ010000595.1:0-2291 GCA_965650615.1 uncultured Fluviicola sp.
CCCCCCGCGCGCAGTTGACCCGTCATTGTCTTCTATCGAACCATACCCAATAATTGTATGGTAATTCGCTTTCTTCGGGTTTTTCGGATACAAATAGATCATATGTACTTTTTCACCACCCAATGTCTCTTCTTTTTCATACTTGCTTTTGAAACCGGTTTCCCAAATGGTCATCAACTTTTTCGGGTTAATGGATTCTTCGTCAGCTCCGGAAGCATCTGTTTCGTAAACTGTTTTCTCTTCTTTTACAATACTCCAGGTTTTAATTCCGTTTGAAATCAACGTTGTTTCACCGTAGGTTGCACTGAACTTATCACCCTTCACCCATCCTTTTCCGGACATATTCGTATTTGTTCCGTTTGTGCTGTTCTTGATCGTTGCACTAAATTCTACGTAGAACGTTTTCAGTCCTTTTATTTTAGCAGAAACTTTATCAAGGATTCCGTCCGCTTTTGCATCCTGGCCATACACCAGGCTACTTCCCAATAAAGTCAAGCAAATAATTAAGTATTTCATGTTTCACAATTTTCTGTGCAAATATCAGAAATTGTGCCAAGAATCAGTTACATAATTGAAAATTTAAAATTGAAAGTTTAGAGTAATTGTTCTTTGAAGGTCTTGACTCATGACTCTTATAGTCCTGAGTCTTTTTCAATTTTCTATTGCTAATTCTCAATTAATTCCTTTTGCACGCAGGAATTCTTCCAGGCTTTCAATATCACTGAACAACACCTCACGGGCCTTACTTCCCTGGAACGGACCAATAATTCCATATCCCTCCAACTGGTCTACAATTCGTCCGGCCCGGTTATAACCCAATTTTAATTTACGTTGCAATAACGAGGCAGAACCCTGGTTATTAATTACCACGATACGCGCCGCATCCGCAAACATCGAATCGATTTCATCCAGGTCGATATCCCGGTCTTCTCCTCCATCTGCCCCAACATATTCGGGAAGGATCAATGCTTCCGGATAAGCTCTTTGCTCTCCGATGAATTTACAGATATCTTCTACTTCCGGCGTATCCGCAAAACCGCATTGTACACGGATCAGATCCTGTCCAAGTGAAATCAACATATCTCCTCGACCGATCAATTGGTCAGCTCCGGAAGAATCCAGGATCGTACGGGAATCAATTTTGGAAAGTACACGGAATGCAATACGAGCCGGGAAGTTTGCCTTGATCATACCGGTAATTACGTTTACGGAAGGTCGTTGAGTTGCCACAATCAAGTGAATTCCGATTGCCCGGGCCAACTGTGCCAAACGTGCGATCGGATGCTCTACTTCTTTCCCTGCTGTCATGATCAGATCTGCAAACTCATCGATCAAAACAACAATGTATGGTAAATAACGGTGTCCTTTTTCCGGGTTCAATTTACGGGCGATAAACTTCGCATTGTATTCTTTAATGGTACGAACCTGCGCTTCTTTCAATAACTCATAACGGTTATCCATCTCAATACACAAGGAATTCAAGGTATTTACCACTTTCGATGTATCGGTGATAATTGCATCTTCTTCTCCGGGAAGTTTTGCCAGGAAATGGCGCTCAATGCGGTTATAAAGCGTTAATTCCACCTTTTTCGGATCGACCAGGACAAATTTAACCTGCGCAGGATGTTTCTTATAAAGGATTGAAACCAGGATTGCATTCAAACCAACCGATTTACCCTGTCCGGTAGCCCCTGCAACCAATAAGTGAGGCGCTTTCGTGAGATCGAAAGTATAGGTTTCGTTCGTAATCGTTTTACCCATTACAATCGGCAATTCGAAATCGGAATTCTGGAATTTCTCCGAAGCAATCAATGATTTCATGGAAACCATGTCCGGCTTACTGTTCGGTACCTCGATACCAATGGTCCCTTTCCCCGGGATCGGTGCAATGATACGGATTCCCAAAGCCGATAAACTTAAAGCAATATCATCTTCCAGGTTCTTGATCTTTGAAATACGAACCCCCGGAGCCGGTACAATTTCGTATAAAGTTACCGTCGGACCAACTGTTGCCTTGATCTTCGCGATATCTATCTTATAATGTGAAAGTGTTTCAACAATTTTGTTCTTGTTATCTTCCAATTCCTGTTTATTGATCGAAACCTGTCCGTTTCCGTAATCTTTCAGCAAATCAATCGGCGGAAGCAAGTAACCGGAAAGTTCCAATGTAGGATCATAATCCCCGTATTCCTGCCTGATGGAATTGAATTCATCATCAGAAAGTGTGGCGTCCGTTTTAGCAATACTAACTTTGAAATCACCTTCTTCATCCTCGTCTTCCTCTTCAACTA
>CBFGPJ010000596.1:0-2259 GCA_965650615.1 uncultured Fluviicola sp.
TAATTCTGCACCGAAACCCAGACCGGTTTATGTTGAGAGACATGTAATAATAAAAGATCATGGTCACCATCATGGTCGCGGACACGGACATGGACACGGCCATCATCCCGGTCGTGGAAAAGGCCATAAACATCATTAAAACAAAATCCCCGTCCCGGCTAAGCCAGAACGGGGATTTTCTTAATTACATATTGTCTGTTCGGTAATTTTCAGGATTTCCCTTACTTCTTCCAAAGTCGGAGCTTCCGCATAGGTCCTTAAAACAGGTTCTGTTCCCGATGCGCGAATCATCATCCAACGATTATCATCAAAGAAGAATTTCCATCCGTCAATGGTCCCGACTTCTGCTACTGCATATTTTCCGAATGTATTGTATTCATTATTGCTGCATTTTGCAACGATCGCCTGTTTTTTCTCTTCCGTGAGATGTAAATCGTTTCGTTCAAATTTAAATGCTCCAACAATCTCATACACTTCTTCGATCAGCTGATCCAACGTTTTACCGGATTTAGCCATGTATTCCCAAATGATCAAGCCCATCCAGATTCCATCACGCTCAGGAATATGTCCTTTTACAGCAATTCCTCCGGATTCTTCTCCTCCGATCAACACATCTTCGTTAACCATGATCCCGGCGATATACTTAAACCCGATTTTTACTACTTCATAGTCCAAACCGTAATGTTCTGCGAGTTTTTTCACACGTGGTGTTGTACTGAAAGCCGTTACCACTTTTCCTGTCATTCCTTTATTTGTAACCAAATAATGCAACAACAGCAAAATAATGTGATGTGAATCGATGAATTCACCTTTTCCATTGTATAAACCAATGCGATCTGCATCCCCATCGGTTGCCAGGGCACAATGAATATTTCCTTTAGCAACAATGAAACGTTCCAATTCCTGCAAGTTCTTTTGAATCGGTTCCGGAGCCTGTCCCATAAAGGAAGGATTATAATCGCAATGAAGCAGCTGAACATCGGGCAAAATACGTCTGATCACATTTTGTCCCGCTCCATACATGGCATCATACACGAAGTTCAATCCTGATTTGCGAATTGCTTCCAGGTCGAAATTCTTCTCGATATGCTGAACATAGCGCGTTTCAAAATCTACGATTTGCAATTTCCCGTTTTTTTCAAATTGGCTTAAGTCAACCGAAGTATAATCAAAAGGAAGTGAATCCGGGATAATATCTTCGATCTCCTGAACCAATTCAGGCGTTAAAGGTCCTCCGTAATGTGCTTTCAATTTATATCCGTTGTATGACGGCGGGTTATGGCTGGCTGTCAGAATAACTCCCAATCCACAACCCAATTGACTTGCAGCCAGGGAAATCATCGGTGTTGATACAAATCCTTTGGACATCAACACTTCAATTCCTTCATGCAAAAGCACTTTAGCAACAGTTTCAGCAAAAAGCTCTCCTGCAAAACGGCAGTCGTGTCCTAATGCAATTTTCGAATTCCAGTCGGATTTTTTAAGCCACTGAGCAGTTGCATAAGCTACTCTTGCTACGTTCTCTACTGTAAATTCATCTGCGATGATCGCTCTCCAACCATCTGTTCCAAATTTTATTTTCGTTGCCAAATCTATTCTGTTTTAATTGCTTCAAATATAGTTAATGCAGGGCATTCAAGTTCGAAAATGGAGATATAAATTGTAATTGCACGAGTATGATACTTGCTCAGACAATTTAAATCTGTGTACTAAATCGATATTACCTAAATGGAAACTTTTACTCTTTTGTCCAGATACGTGTGTTGAGATTCAAATCTTCAATAATTCCGGTCATGAGTTTCATCGTATTAATGATGATCCGGTAATCTTCCTCTTTCAGTAAGGACCCAAAAACAGATGGCTCAAACAAATCCATGTTATTGAATACTGCGATATACACCTGGTTGTTACGGAATGAGATTGCTACCTTAAAATTGATCCGTTTACTCATATCCAATAGTCGCTCCATCATGGAAGGAGTTAAAATGTAGCGACATTCCTGTTCGTCCGTACTGTAAACAGCAAATTTCTTCTCGAACTCCGGATTTTCCAATTTCACCAAATCTCCTGGCCTGCTTGGATTCCATTGTTGGAATTTGCGTCCCAATTTTCCGAGGTAACGCTCCATTGTATCGACATCGATCATCGTTTCTCCATGAAAATGCTTATGGAAGTCACTCACTATCAACATTCCTTTAAAGATCGTATGCCAATGCTCCTGCCGTTGACCTTTAACATTCGTTGTTACGGTTTTGTATT
>CBFGPJ010000597.1:0-2257 GCA_965650615.1 uncultured Fluviicola sp.
TACATCCAGGATATTGTTTCAGGAAAGGCGGAAAACAGAGGTTTGTATCTGATGCAGGCATCCAATTACTTTAGTTGTACGGCGGAACGCATTGTTTTCAATGGTCCGGCAACTCCTTACAAAACAAAACCTAAATTAGTTATTAAATACACTGAATTTAAATAAACATGTGTGGAATTGTAGCATATATCGGGAAGAAAGAAGCTTATCCAATTTTAATTAAAGGATTAAAGCGTTTAGAATATCGTGGGTATGATAGTGCGGGAATCGCATTATTGGATTCGGGAAAAGTGAATTTATACAAACGCCAGGGAAAAGTATCAAACCTTGAAGAGTTTGCGGCAGGAAAGAACCTCGCAGGACATGCCGGAATCGGGCATACACGCTGGGCTACTCACGGAGCACCGAACGACATCAACGCGCACCCGCATTATTCCAATGACGAAAAAATCGCGTTGATCCATAATGGGATCATTGAGAACTATAGCAGCTTAAAAGAAGAATTGATCGTTCGCGGATATCATTTTAAAAGTCAAACGGATACGGAAGTATTGGTGCATTTGATTGATGATATCCAAAAGAAGGAAAATGTTGATCTGGCAGAAGCTGTTCGTATGGCATTGCAAAATGTGATCGGCGCTTACGCAATCGTTGTTATTTCATCTGACAATCCGAACCAGCTGATTGCAGCTCGTAAGAGTTCTCCTTTAGTTGTCGGAATCGGGAAAGAAAATGATTTCTACCTGGCTTCAGATGCAACACCGATCATTGAATATACCAACCAGGTAGTTTATCTGGAGGACGAAGAAATTGCAGTAGTTGACCTCACAACAGGATTAAATATTACGAATCTTCGCAACCAGCCAAAAACACCCTACGTTCAGGAGTTGGAAATGCAATTGGAAACACTTGAAAAAGGTGGTTACGAGCATTTCATGCTGAAAGAAATCCACGAACAACCGCGTTCCATCAAAGATTGTTTCCGCGGACGTTTAAACGCATCCGAAGGATGGGTTTCTTTGGGTGGAGTGAAAGACTATGAGCAAAAAATGATCAATGCACAACGCATTGTAATGGTTGCCTGCGGAACTTCCTGGCACGCTTGTCTGGTTGGAGAATACTTATTTGAAGACCTTGCACGAATCAACGTAGAAGTAGAATACGCATCCGAATTCCGATACCGCAATCCGATCATTAATGAAAATGATATCGTGATCGCCGTATCTCAATCCGGTGAAACTGCAGATACGCTTGCTGCTCTTGAATTGGCAAAATCAAAAGGGGCTACCATTCTTGGAATTTGTAACGTGGTTGGATCTTCTATTTCACGTATTACAGATGCAGGTTCCTATACACACGCAGGTCCGGAAATTGGTGTGGCTTCCACCAAAGCGTTTACCGCACAGGTAACCGTCCTGACTTTAATGGCGCTTTCTTTGGCACACAAAAAAGGAACGTTGAGCGAGTCAAAATTCAGAACAATGCTTTCGGAACTGGAAGTTATTCCGGAGAAAGTAAAACGTGTATTGGAACGCAATGCAGAGATCGAAGAAATTTCCAAGATCTATAAAGACGCAAATAATGCACTTTACTTAGGAAGAGGAAGTTCGTTCCCGGTTGCATTGGAAGGAGCATTGAAACTGAAAGAAATCTCTTACATCCACGCAGAAGGATATCCTGCAGCAGAAATGAAGCACGGACCGATCGCATTGATCGATGAAGAAATGCCGGTTTTCGTCATTGCTACAAAAGGAACTTCTTACGAAAAAGTAGTAAGTAATATCCAGGAAGTAAAAGCACGTAAAGGAAAGATCATCGCGATTGTTACGGAAGGTGACACCGATGTAAAAGAAATGGCTGATCACGTGATCGAAATTCCGGATACGGATGAGCATCTGGTTCCGATTTTGGCAACCATCCCGTTCCAGTTATTGAGCTATCACATTGCGGTTATGAGAAATTGCAACGTAGATCAACCAAGAAACTTAGCGAAGTCGGTTACTGTTGAGTAATATCAAATTTATAATAAAACACGTAGGGGCGCGATTAATTGCGCCCCTACGTGTTTTCATATTTGAGGTTGTTGGTAGAACTATTTATTCTCGAGTTTAATCACATTCCCTTTTAACATGATTTCCTCCTTGTAAAGCGTGATCTTCAAATCTTGAATAGATTCCTTCTCACTTAAAATGAGTGTAGAAGAAATCAGACCCGGAGCACTAACGGACAAAGAGACGGGTTTTTTACTCCAATCGAG
>CBFGPJ010000598.1:0-2250 GCA_965650615.1 uncultured Fluviicola sp.
GCTGGTTTAAGTTTGTAAACCTATTAGTTAACTCGTTTATTATTGCGATTACAGTCTTGTAATCAGGTGATTACTTCTTAAAGTACACTTTTAATTAAAATTATTCCGCGAATGATACGTCAAATTACATCACTTAAAACGTTGGTCCACCTGTCTTTTTGTGAATGTCCTGACAGCTATCGGGATAGTGAAACGGTTTAATTTACTGAAAAACAGCATGTTGATTTAAGTTTGTAAACCTATTAGTTAACTCGTTTATTATTGTGATTAACAATCTTGTAATCAGATGATTACTTCTTAAAGTGCACTTTTAATTAAAATTATTCCGCGGATGATACGTCAAAATTGCATCGCGTAAAAAGCGTTGGTCCAAATGCGTATAAATCTCCGTTGTGGTAATATTTTCGTGACCCAACATATCCTGAACTGCACGTAAATTGGCACCGCCTTCAATTAAATGGGTCGCAAAAGAGTGCCGGAAAGTATGCGGACTGATTTTTTTCTTGATCCCTGCAGCTTCCGCCAGCCGGGTAATGATCGTATAGATCATGATCCGGGTCAATTGTGCGCCTCGCCTGTTGAGAAATACAATCGCTTCATTTCCCTTTTTTACGGGTACGTTTTCCCGGTCATTTTTCGCATAAAAAGTAACTTCTTCCACAACACTTGGACTCACAGGGACCAACCGTTCCTTATTTCCTTTCCCGATCACCCGAATAAATCCTTCATCAAAAAAACAATCTTCAAATCTCAATGAAACCAATTCACTTACACGCAATCCGCAACTGTAAAGCGTTTCAAGGATAGCTTTGTTCCGTTGGCCTTCATTCGAACTGAGGTCGATTGCTGCTATCATCGCATCAATTTCTTCCAGTGTCAAAACTTCCGGTAATTTCCTTCCGATCTTCGGGAGCTCCAAACTTTCAGAAGGATCATCCTTTCGAATATCTTCCTGGAGCAAAAAATCAAAAAACTGCTTCCAGCCACTGATAATCCGGGCTTGGGAACGCGCACTTAAGCCCATGTCATACAATTCAGCAACGAATTGCTTCAGATGCCCTGTTTGAATGTGTTCCGGAGAAAGTGTGTAAGATTCGCAAAAGTCACGTAACTTAGCAATATCCTGTTGGTAGGCAAAAATGGAATTTTCAGCCAGGCTTCGTTCAATCTTCAGGTAATGAACAAATTGTTTAATATAGCGTTCCCAATCTTTCAATGATGCGTATTCTGATTCTCAATGGCCCGAATTTAAACCTTTTAGGAACACGTGAGCCCGAAATTTATGGAAATCGTACTTTTTTACAGGTCCTGGAAGAGTTAAAGCAACATTTTCCGGGCGAAATAGATTACATTCAGAGCAATGTGGAAGGAGAATTGATCAATGCATTGCATGATTCAAAACATGACGGAATAATACTCAACGCCGGTGGATATACGCATACAAGTGTAGCCATTCGCGATGCAATTTCAGGAATTAAAACCCCGGTTGTGGAAGTTCATATCAGTAATTTGGCACAGCGTGAAGAGTTCCGTCACAATTCATTCATCACGGCTGTTTGTGAAGGTTCGATCATGGGGTTCGGAATGGACAGTTACCGCTTGGCTTTGGAGTGGTTTAAGGGAAATCCCCGCGGTAAGATCGGGTATTAACCATTTGACCACAAAGCACACGAGGCACACGAAGTTTTTTTGTTTTGCTATTTGAGAAGGTGATGTTTTTTCTTAACTTAAAGAGAAACAAACACTATTCAATGGAATTAAAACACTATGAAAAACAAGAAGAATGGATGAAAACCATTTATCAATCAGCTTTAAAGGTTCATTCAACATTAGGTCCTGGTTTGCTGGAATCAGTTTACGAAATTTGTTTATTGCATGAACTGACAAAAAGAGGATTGTTAGTTGAAAGACAAAAGGCATTACCGATCAATTATGATGGAGTTGTCATAGATTCAGGATTAAGACTAGATCTTTTTATTGAAGGAGAGATAATCATTGAGTTGAAAGCAGTTGACTCATTAGCTCCCATTCATCAAGCCCAAATCTTAACTTATATGAAATTGGCTAAAAAAGAGCTTGGATATCTTATCAATTTCAATGAAAAACTATTAAGAAACGGTGTAAAGCGTTTCACTTTAAGAGGGAATATTGATCAGTAATGGTTTGTTCGCTTCGTGTTCCTTCTAATATGGACATCAACAGAAACCCTTGTGTGCTTTGTGCACTTCGTGGTCAATTTATTTTCTATGT
>CBFGPJ010000599.1:0-2248 GCA_965650615.1 uncultured Fluviicola sp.
CACAAAACGAAAATTACCAAAACTGTTTTTTTACTGATCGTTCTCATTGTTTCAGGTTCTAAGAATTAATTTTTAAGCTACAACTGAGGTGATTTTTTGTATAAACTACAGTATCATAATCAATAACGGGCATATACCGGTTATAGTTGCTTTATTTGAAGACAGCTTTCTTTTTCATTAGAGATGCAGTCCTTAATCAACAATCATAGCGGAATTTTTACTGTATAAGGCCTATCGTCTCCTTTGATGAAGCGGATTCCTTTCAGGTAATAGGCACCGTTTCTTCGGATGAGATACTTTCGCATCGGTCCAATGATTTCGTCTCTTCGGGTGGTAACATCAACTATCTTTTTCCATTCTCCGTTTTTGAGTGAATAAAGGTACAAGTGCGTCCAATTGCTGGTGAACCATCCGGGATTGAAGAGCAGTTCTGCAAAACCATCATTATCGAGATCACCGGCGTTTTCGAGTGTTCCCCAAACCGACATATTGTGTTTCAGGACAGGCAGTGCAACCGAAAACTCAATCCTGTTGTAACAATTGCCATTTACACAATCGTTCCAGAAATGGATTTTTCCTTGTCCGTCCACACTTGCAATTGTTGGTGGTGTATAGATAAAGGCGGTATCCTGAATGCGGTCATTGTTCAGATCATCCAGAATTACCGTATCTGTAAAAGCAGACTTTAGCTCATCGTGGAGCACAATCCTATCCGCTTTGAATCCTTCAGGTTCTGCCTGTTCTTTCGGAACGATCTCCTTCTGTTGTTGACGAACGCATCCGCTGCATCCTGCTGTGAAAAGCGCCAGAAGTAGCACACCCGCTATAGTTGATTGATTCATTCCGTGAAAGTAATGCGCCACTTCCAGATATTCCGGGCGACTTGATTATTTGCAGGCTCTGTTTTATTTTCCGCAAGGTTAATGACTCTTTCCCGAAGAACAGCCGTTTCTGTTCTCACCCTGGTAAAAAAAAACATCTGACTGATTTCAGGTGATTTTTGTCGGTTTGAAGTACTTATATTTGCGCTTCTAAACAGTTACCATAATGAAACACCTCATATTTTTGCTGGCAATGGCGTGCTCAGCTTTGTTTTCCTCCGCACAACAGCAGAACTGCCTTTCCTTTGATGGCACGAATGATTACGTATCCTGTGCACTGCCAACAGTTTTTACGGATCTTGCCAACAATGATTTCACTTTTGAGGCCTGGATCAACATTGAAAGCTATGCTGGCAGTCGTGTGTTTTATGCTCAGCAGGATGCCAGTAATTTTGCAACCTTGCTTATCAATAATGGTTACCTCCTATTCTATGTAAAGGTTTCAAATGTTACTTATTCAAGAGGCGTTCCGGCACCACCAACCGGTGAATGGGTACACGTTGCCGCAACATGGGATGCTTCTACCTTATTTCCATCCGTTTACGTGAATGGTGTATTGCAAAGTGGTATCACCAGCGGAGCATCAAGTTCGGGTGTTAATAATACCATGACAATTGGAAGTCGTACCGACGGAGCACAGTTGTTTATCGGGGAAATGGATGAAGTGCGCATCTGGAATACTACCCGAAAAGAATGCGAAATCAGAAGTATGATGTACAGTGTACCTGCCGGAAACGAAGTGGACCTGATCCATTACTACAACTTTAACCGTGGTACTGCGGGTGGGAACAACCCTACGTTTACCGTCTTACCTGATCTTGTCGGTGTGAATCCCGGTACGCTCATGAATTTTACTTTGAACGGTACTGTGTCTAATTGGGTGGCATCGACTGCTCCGCTAACTGCAGTAGGCCCTCAAAATGCTTATGAAACTTCCGACACGGCTGCTATCTGTGAAGGAGACAGTTATAGCTTCGGTACCCAAAATCTTACAACAACAGGAGTTTACGAGGAAACATTTACAAGTGCAGAAGGCTGCGACAGTTTGGTGACTTTGCAACTGACGGTACATGCCTTGCACACCCCACCGCTTATCGAATCAGCCTGCACATCCTATTTTTGGGAACAAACCGGGGAAACGTATTTTACAAGCGGCATCTATACAGATACTTTGGTGAACAGCTTTGGTTGTGATTCCATCCTCACAATCGACCTGACGATCGGCCAGCACACTGCTTCTTCTCAGCAAATTGAGGCTTGCGGGTTCTACATCTGGGCACAGACGGGACAAGTTTATACTGTAAGCGGCTTGTATAATGATACGATTCCGAATTCAACTGGTTGTGATTCGGTTATCACACTTGATC
>CBFGPJ010000600.1:0-2245 GCA_965650615.1 uncultured Fluviicola sp.
CTGCTAAATGAGTGCCAACCATGACGCTATTTGGAATTCCTGTCTGAAAGTTATCAAGGATAATTTACCGATCCAAGCATACAAAACTTGGTTTGAGCCGATTGTTCCCGTAAAGCTTGAAAACAACATTCTGACAATACAAGTTCCATCTCATTTTTTCTATGAATGGTTGGAAGAGCATTACATTACTTTATTGAAAAAAGTAATTAAGAAAGAGCTTGGCCAGGAAGGGCATTTGGAATACAGTATTGTTATGGAAAATTCTGCCAGCAATTCAAATCCTTACACGGTTAAACTTCCTGCTTCCAATAAGAAAGCGGTGAAGAATGCGCCTGTAAATATGCCTTTGAACATCAGCGACAACCCGATCAAAAACCCGTTCATTATTCCGGGATTGAAGAAAGTGAACGTTGATTCAAACCTGAATCCTGCATATTCATTTGAGAATTTTGTAGAGGGTGACTGTAACCGGCTTGCACGTTCTGCAGGTTATGCGGTAGCAAATAAACCCGGAGGAACTGCTTTTAATCCGTTATTGATTTACGGGGGTGTTGGATTAGGTAAAACGCATTTAGCTCATTCTATCGGGATCGGTGTTAAAAACCAATTCCCAAATAAAACGGTCCTTTATGTAAGTTCTGAAAAGTTTGCTCACCAGTTTATTGATGCTGTTCGCAACCAGACAACGAATGACTTCATTCACTTCTATCAAATGATCGATGTACTGATCATTGATGATGTTCAGTTCTTCTCCGGAAAAGAGAAAACACAAGACGTTTTCTTTCATATCTTCAACCATTTACACCAAAATGGAAAACAGATCATTTTAACGTCGGATAAACCGCCGGTTGAAATGCAAGGGATGGAACAACGTTTATTGTCCCGTTTCAAATGGGGATTGTCAGCAGATCTTTCTACTCCGGATTTGGAAACTCGTATTGCCATCATGGAAAAGAAAATGTATGGCAGCGGTATCGAACTTCCACGTGAAGTAGTTGAATACCTTGCATACAGTATCAACACGAATATCCGCGAGATGGAAGGAGCTATGACTTCACTTCTTGCACAAGCTTCTTTAAACAAGAAAGCTATTACGCTTGACCTGGCGAAACAAATGATCGATAAGTTCGTGAAGAATACTGCCCGTGAGGTTTCTATCGATTACATCCAGAAGGTAGTTTGTGATTATTTCGACTTACCGATTGAGATGCTGAAATCAAAAACGCGTAAACGTGAAGTAGTTCAGGCTCGCCAGATTTCCATGTATTTCTCCAAGAAAATGACGAAATCTTCTTTGGCAAGTATCGGTGCTCATTGCGGAGGAAAAGACCATGCAACAGTATTACATGCTTGCAGAACGGTAATCAACCTTTCTGAAACTGACAAGCAATTCCGGGTATACCTGGAAGATTTGGAAAAGAAATTAACCATTCAATAAATAAAAAACGCTCCACGAAAATGGAGCGTTTTCTTTTTAAACAAAATTCACTGACAGGTCTGAGTACAATATGGAACTGTCCAGCCCCAACGTTCGGTATTCTGGAACGGATCTCCAAAGCCCCGTAGGAATTTCGGGATTCTTAACCACCGTAAAAACATCGCTATCCCATACAAACCTTTCTTTGTATTTTTGCACCTTATGCAGGAAAGCAAATTCAGAACAATTACCGAACTAAGTGAAGGATTCTATAAAGAAAAAGGTTCCAAGTTCCTTGCTTTTGCCATTCCCTGTAAAACCGAAGAAGAGATCAAAGAACATATTCAACGTCTTCGGAAGGAACATTACCAGGCCGTTCATGTATGTTCTGCTTTCCGATTGGGAAGTGACAAGAAAAAATACCGGGCAAGTGATGACGGCGAACCTTCAAACTCTGCAGGAGCTCCAATCCTCGGACAAATTCAATCTTTTGATCTCACCAACATCCTGATTGCCGTAGTACGCTATTATGGTGGAGTAAACCTGGGTGTCGGAGGATTGATCAATGCTTATCGCACAGCTTCAAAAGAAGCCCTGGAAAATGCCCTGATTATTGAACAGGAAGATGAAGTACTCGTTACTTTATCGTACGACTACAATGAAATGCCACAGGTAATGTCCGTTTTAAAAAATAGTCCTGCGCGGATCACCAATCAGGATTTTCAATTATCTTGTAAGCTCAGTATTCATTTACCGGTCTCAGAATTAAAGCTATTGCAGCAATTGGAAGAATTAAATTTACTTCTGCCGGAAGAAAAACATATCAGA
>CBFGPJ010000601.1:0-2227 GCA_965650615.1 uncultured Fluviicola sp.
CAATACTTCGTATGGTAATCCGTCTACTTTGATATCCATCTGACAAGCTGTGATTCCTTTCGCAGTTCCGGTCACTTTAAAGTCCATGTCTCCCAAGTGATCCTCATCTCCAAGAATATCAGACAATACGGCAAATTTACCTTCATCGGCAACCAATCCCATTGCGATCCCTGAAACAGGAGCTTTGATTTGAACACCACCGTCCATCAATGCCAAAGTACCTGCACAAACCGTTGCCATAGAAGACGAACCATTTGATTCCAAAATATCTGACACCAAGCGAATCGTATAAGCATTGTCTTCAGGAAGAACCGGTTTCAATGCACGCAATGC
Organism: uncultured Fluviicola sp.; assembly: GCA_965650615.1. GTDB lineage: Bacteria > Bacteroidota > Bacteroidia > Flavobacteriales_D > Crocinitomicaceae > Fluviicola. The sequence goes on from CBFGPJ010000601.1 coordinate 334, forward strand.
CAGGTTTCCGTGTCCGATCTCACGACGGGAAGTTCCACGCAATGGTTTCGCTTCTCCTGTTGAGAATGGAGGGAAATTATAATGTAATAAGAATTTCTCTGTTCCATGGAAAGTCACACCATCGATCAATTGCTCATCCATCTTACCACCAAGGGTCAATGTTGTCAATGATTGAGTTTCTCCACGTGTAAATACAGATGATCCGTGAACCATCGGTAAGTAATCTACCTCAGCCCAGATTGGACGAATTTCATCGAATTTACGACCATCCAAACGCAATTGTTCATTCAACATCACCCAACGAACCGCTTTCTTCTTCACTTCAGAGAAATAAGTAGAAATGAACCCGCCTACCAATAACAATTCCTCTTCAGTAAATGCTGCTTTTACTTCCGTTTTGATAGCATCGAACAACTCCGTACGTTTCGCTTTATTTGCAAGGCCCTGACGTGCAACTTCCTTACACTTGTCCATTGCCAATTCGTATACTTTCGCTCTTACAGCTTCGTCATGTGTCTCATGAGAATATTCACGTTTCGGATTAGCTGTCGGGATCATTGCTGCAAGATCCAACTGGAACTGACATTGTTCCTGGATAGCTGCGTGACCAAGCTTAATAGCTTCAACCATTTCCAATTCGGAAATTTCTTTGAACTCTCCTTCGATCATGTTCACATCCTTCATGGTACCGGCAATCATCAAATCGATATCAGCCGATTTCATTTCTTCCATTGTCGGGTTTACGATCCACTCGCCGTTCACGCGTCCAACACGTACTTCCGACATTGGTCCGTTAAATGGAATATCAGATACTGCAATTGCTGCAGAAGCTGCCAAACCACACAATGCATCCGGATTGTTTACACCGTCGTATGCCAACAATTGGATCATCAACTGAACTTCAGCATGGTAATCATCCGGGAATAATGGGCGCAACGCGCGGTCCACTAAACGCATGATTAAGATCTCTGCTTCAGAAGGGCGCGCCTCTCTGCGGAAGAAACCTCCCGGGAAACGACCTGCTGCTGCATATTTTTCACGGTAATCTACCGTTAATGGAAGGAAATCTACTCCTTCTTTTGCCTCAGGTGCCGCAACTACTGTTGCCAAAAGCACCGTGTTGCCCATTTGTAACACTACTGACCCGTCGGCTTGTTTTGCCAATTTTCCGGTCTCGATGGAAATTTCTTTCCCGCCAGTAACGATGGACTTTTTGATTCCTATATTCATATTTATCTATTACATTTTAATTTTGTACGGACGCGATTAATCGCGTCCCCACCCGTCCCATGGACGATTTAAACAAAAAAGGGGACACCGGATAATTCCGACAAGCCCCCCTTTTAATATTTTCTCAATGGGATGAATCCCATTGGTGTTTCGTATTAACGACGTAAACCTAATTCTTTAACCAACGCACGGTATTTCTCGATATCCTTTTTCTTAAGGTAATCTAACATACTACGACGTTTACCAACCAATAATTGCAAAGATCTTTGTGTTCCGTAATCTTTACGGTTCTTTTTCAAATGCTCAGTTAAGTGAGCGATACGAAATGTAAACAAAGCAACTTGTGCTTCTGTTGAACCTGTGTTTGTCTCCGAACCTCCGTGTTTAGCGAAGATTTCTTTCTTTTTTGCTGAATCTAAGTACATGCCAATATTACTTGAATGATTATTATGTAGAACTCCAACTTTTGGAAATCCGGTGCAAATATACTAGATAATTCCGAATTATGAATGCCGAATACCGAATTAATTGAGAATGGAGAATTTTTATAATTGAAAAGTAAACTGCACTTACCCTTGTTCTTATTGAAAACTTTACTTTTCTACTTCTCAATTTTACATTTTCAATTCTCAATTGAATTCATTTTTCATAGTATAATTTAAAT
>CBFGPJ010000602.1:0-2222 GCA_965650615.1 uncultured Fluviicola sp.
CGATCAGACGTTGCAATAAGGGAAGATTACTTTTTTCTACACTCAAAACTGCCAGGTTACTCACTTGTGCTTTCGACAGGATCACATCCGGGTACTTATTCAAAAGTGCCAAAACTTCGGGCATATTCTTATCCACGATCAATTGGTCCAATTTCAGGATTTCTTTCGACCGGATCACTTCCAATTCTGCCAATTCGGTCTTTGTTTTCGCTCCTTTTCCCTTCAAATAACTTACAATACCGGCATCGCTTTCTTCTACTGCAATATCCATTAAGCTTTCTCCCCTGCGATTCATGGTATTCACTTTTGCCCCGTTATCTATCAGCAGTTGAAGTCCCTGTAAATTATTATTTCGCACCACTTCAAATATAAACGGCTCCTCTCCTCTTTTTTTCCAATTTACATCTGCTCCGTTTCGAATTAAGAACAAAGCCAAATCTATTTGATTGTCTTTAATTGCTTGGGTCAGGTATGAATCGCCCCAGGTATCTTCCCGATTCGGATTACAGCCATTTGCCACCGCAAACCGGATAATCTCTCCATTGGAGGTGCTTGGCCTTAAGCCTCTCGAATCATAGGCATCCATGTTTGCACCATTGTTTTTTGCACGGACCAGCAAGTCCATGTTGGATGAATTCATTGCATAAAATGCGATTGTTTCACCGTTCAGGGATTTCACATCCAAAGAAGCCCCCATATCATTCAATTCCAATATTTCCCGTGCATTATTCGTATACGAAGAGGAAGAGCTCATCAGAAAACTAATGATATTCTGGCCCTTATTGTTTTTGAGTTTCAAATCCGGTTTGGCTTGCTTCAGGAAATCATAGCATTCTTTCGAATCCCTGTTTGCAGATAACATAAACACCGTATTACCCAATGTATTTTGATGATTGACATTTGCTCCTGCTGTTATCAAATATTCCATTATTGCCAGGTTACCGGACTTCAGAGCATAAAAAAGAGCCGTTTCTCCTTCTACATTCATAGCTTCCAGTGTTCCTTTTTGAGAAGCAAACACCTCATTAAACACCACTAAACTTCCGGAAGAAGAAGCGAGCATCAGTGAAGTCTCATTTGTACCTGTTTTTTGGTCCGGGTCCAGTTTCAATTCATTGATACAATAATCCATTCCTTCTTTGTATCCGGCTTTCACAGAGTAGTGATACGCATTCAAACCATCCTTGTCCAGGACATTTTTGTCTACTCCTTTCTGGATACAGTATTTAGCCAGTACCAACGATTTATTCCTGAAACAACTAAAGAACATTTTATCCCTGTTCAGGTTCAAATCGATCAATTGCTGTCCCAGTTTGATATGACCTCCTTCAACCGCATAAGCAAATGCATCGTCCGCATCTGCCCCGCCTTTTACCAGGTAATAGACCATATCATTCGAATTCATGCTGATTGCAGCGCTCATAGGTGAAACATAGTGTTTGCGGAATAAACCCGTTCTGCGTTTTTGCGAAAAGTTGACCTTAAACCCTTGTTCCACCAGGAAACAAACCATTTGCGGTTTATTTGCTTCTACCGCATTCAGCACTCCATCGGAACATTTGAACCCGTGATCAATCAGAAATGTTACCCAGGCAATATCTCCCGTTTCAATGGCATCACACAGGCCCACACGGCACGAAGCTCCCTGTGATAAAAGGTATTTGGCAATTTCCTGCGAATTTTCTGTTACGGCGATTAACAATGGATCAGGTTTACGGTCAAACGGATTACTGGCTTCATTGACATCAGCACCGGTTTGGACCAGGCGTTTTACTTCAGCTAAATTTTTGGCTCTCACCGCCTTGACCAAGGATGATTCAACGGGTGTTTTTTCAGTTACTTCCGGTTCATCTTCGTCATCCTGGGAAAACCCGGAGAATGATGCAAGTAATAAGCAGCTTAGTAGTAAGTATTTCATGAATGGGTAGTAATTTTTGTGTTTATTTATTGAACCGCCATGGCGGATTGTTTTTTTAATTGCGCTAACGCTTGCTGTCCTTCGCCTAAAGCAATTTGTGATTGCTTGACTCAGTCTTCACAAACTACGTTTGTTCTTCTTCGCCAGCCGCGGCTGGCTCTCATTGCGGACGAATAACTGGTTTCTCCTTTTCCAATTCAACATCCGTTAATTTACTTTTCGAAACAAATCTTCCTTCTTTGAACTCGTAAGTCAGCAGATCGTAGCCATCATAATTGGTACTCACTCCTCCGTTTTTAAACGG
>CBFGPJ010000603.1:0-2217 GCA_965650615.1 uncultured Fluviicola sp.
CTGTTGCAGAATGGGAATACAATTATCAACCGGCTGCCGATTCACCGGAGGGTCAAACACTTGCGTATTTGAAAGAGAAACACAATTATTTATAATTGAAAATTGAGAATGTAAAATTGAAAAGGAGAAAAAAGCAAAGCTTTTGATTAAAAAAAACAATCGTTAGCGTGGTTTTCTTTTCAATTATCCATTTTTAATTTTTACTGTTTAAAACTAAAGTTTTTTCTCGTTCTTTGTAATAATCCTTAACATTCCTTTAATACCTGTTATTTTTAACAAAATCCTTTTCATTTAAAGGCAACTATCGCTTCATTCTTCCGTAACTTTGCTGTATCAATTAATGTTTATTAAATGATTGTGAAGAAAAATTTAGTTAAGCTGCTATTTTTCAGCTTAATATCTGTGACTGCTTATACTCAAACGCAACCGGCCTGTCCGAATGCTAACTTCTCCCAGGGTGGGTTTAATAACTGGAATGGTTTTACCGGTGATTATACGAATCCATTTGCAGTTCCCGGAATCGTAAGTGGAAGACATACAATTATCAGCACACCTGGTATTGATCCTTACACCTGTGGTGGTTTACAAATACTTCCTCCAGGATCTTTTGTAGTTGCACGTGTAGGAAATAATGCAACTAACGCAGAGGCTGAAGCATTAAGATATTCCATGCCAGTTACGGTTGATAATTCTTTGTTGATTTACAAGTATGCTGCGGTTTTGGAGAATCCTACGGGCCATGCACCGAATGAGCAGCCCCGATTGAGTATCAAAGTATTGGACCAGGCAGGAAATGAAATTGGAGGTCCTTGTGGTGTTTATGATGTATATGGTGGACAGCCCGGACAAAACTTTCAAACCTGTGGGGATGTTACCTGGTTGAATTGGTCCACAGCTGCTTTGGACTTGTCTTCATTTATCGGCCAAACTATCCAGATCGAATTTGCAACCAGGGATTGTAGTCTTTCCGGACATTTCGGTTATGCATATGTAACGATGAGTTGTCAGCCTTTGAAATTAACCGTTCAGTATTGTCAGGGAACAAACAATGCAACGCTTACGGCTCCGACAGGATTCAGTAGCTATTTGTGGAGCAATGGGGCCACAACTCCCTCCATTACAATTCCAAATCCTACTACAGGAACAATTTATTCTTGCCAATTGACAACCCAAACCAATATGGGCTCATGTTCTGTTTCTGTAGATGTTGAAGTAGAACCCACGATTGTGGAACCAAATTATACCTATACTCAAAACTGCGGACAATTAAATGTACAGTTTACCAATACATCTACGGTAAATAACAATTTCATTATTGCCAATCTGTGGAACTTTGGTGATAATACTACATCGACTCAATCCAGTCCGAATCATACATATGCTACACCAGGTGTCTACGATGTGCGTTTGATTTCATATGAAACGGCAGGGTGTAGGGATACGATCATCCAGCAGGTAACGGTGAAATCCATTCCGACTGCTGACTTTTCAGTTCCGAATACCTGTATGTTGTCACCGGTTACAGTGACAAATACTTCCACGGATTTGATAAACCAGACGATGACTTATTCCTGGGATTTCGGGGATGGAACTCCTTTGGAAACTGCTGCGAACCCAACCCATGTATACCAAACTGCAGGAACATACACAATTACCCTAATTGCTATGAATGAGGATAGTTGTACACATACACGCGTACGGAATATTACGGTATATGATCTGCCGGTAGTAGAAGCCGGAGTGGACCAGCAATTATGTCCTTACACAACAATGACTCTGAATGGTTCGGGAGCTGTTTCCTATACCTGGAATAACGGTGCCGTAAACGGAACACCTTTTATTCCAACCGTAGATGGTAAATATATTGTAACCGGAACAGATGCGAATGGTTGCCAAAACAAAGATTCACTGATGGTTACGTTCCTTCCGGCACCGGTTGTTTCGGCCGGACCAGATGTAACGGTTTGTGAGAATACTTCCGTTACGTTTACAGGAACAGGGGCTGCAACTACTTATACTTGGGATAACGGAATTACAGACGGACAAGCCTATGTTCCAAATGTGGGAACGTACACAATCGTTCTGCATGGATACGATGCTTCGAATTGTTTCGGATTGGATACGACTATTTTGACTGTGAATCCGTTGCCAAATGTAAATGCAGGACCGGATCAGATCATTTGTACGGCTGCACCTGCAACCGTTTCCGGATCGGGA
>CBFGPJ010000604.1:0-2212 GCA_965650615.1 uncultured Fluviicola sp.
ACAGGTTTATTAAATTTGTCAGGAATGTTTTATGCATGAGCAAGTTTTGTTAAAAAAATGGATCTATTCTCACTCTATGTAACGTGCTTTCTCACAAACAATTAAATAAAACGGAAAATTCTCTTCGATCTTCAGGATTTCTATCAAACCGCATGCCCCGAATTCATCTTGAATGGATTCTTCATCATAAAAGAACATGTTCACTCCGCCGAATTGCTCAAAGCGGTCCTTCCCAATCTGTTTTCCGGTTCCATAGGTTGATGCTTCTTTGGAGATCACAGTGAAAACCATACAACCGTTTTCCGAAAGTTGCCGGTAACAATCTTCGATGAGTTTCTTTCGTTCATTTTCGTCCAGTAAATGGATCAAAGCATAACAGAAAATTCCATCATAGTGCTTTTGGTCGAAAGGCATTTTTGTAACAGAACCATGATAAACCGTCATCCCGTTCCCGTAATGTTTCCGGAGTAAATCGATTGCAGTTTGGGAAATCTCGATTCCGGTTACATCCATTCCCATGTCCCGGAAGATCTGTGCATTTCGTCCGTAGCCAATTCCCGGTACCAAAACCTGCTTTACGGACCGTTCCAGGAAAAGAGCAGACGCAGTCATTGCTGATTTGGCAGGATTCAGACCCCACATTTCATGTTTATCACTGAAGCTGGATTCCCAGAATTCCGGTTTTTCGTTTTCGTTCATGAGACTTGGAGTTGTTTCACACCGAAAAGTTTAATACAGACTGAGAAGTGCTTCCAGTACCTGTCTTTCTCTTTCTGCTAAAGTTCCGTTTACCGTAATGGTATCCAAATCAAACCCATCGATCCATTCCTCCAGGAGTGCATGTACTTTTTCACGAAGCTTCGGGAATTCAGGGTCCGGACAATCGATTACATCGGGAGTTTCAATAGGAACAAATACCAGCAAATCAATCTCATCCATAGCTTCTTTGACTTGCAGGTAGTATTTCCGGGATGCTTCGGCTCCACCGATTACATGGATATAAGCCAGCAAATCGAGCGGACAGCGATCAAAGAGCACATTGGGCTCGTCTATTTCAATTTGTTTGAGTGCATGTTCAAGCTGGACAACAAAATCTTCCAACCCGGGAGTTTCGGAAAAAAGATGTCCTTTTTCTTCCAGTTCTTCATAAGGTTCCGGTATAAAGACATATTCTGGCAGGGAAGCGTGAAGTCTTTTGGCAAGGCTTGTTTTTCCAACGTTGTGAGCTCCTGTAAAGGCAATTTTCATTATTAAGAACGTTATCCGTTAAGGGTTTTTGAGATTTAAATTGGCAATAAAATCTTACTTCCCCCAAATTGATACTGAAAATATTTTTGTCCGGTTCCAATGCATCATTTTCTTCGGGATTACCTTTACTCAAAGAAACACACACTTCAGATAATAAATTTGCCCTTTTTCAGTTAAAGGTTTACCTTTTAAAAAAATTAAAGCTATGAAACTATCATCAACTTTATTACAAGCCATTACCTTAGGCGTTTCTGTCGCAACAGTAACAGCGGCAACAACTTCTTGTGAAAAACAAGATATCAGAAAGAACAAAGAGCAAGTCAATGACAGTAGATCGGGTGACACGAACTCAACTACAACTCATTGCGATCCATGTCCGGCTTGCGGAATGGGGTAATGAGTCAATCGTCTTTTAAAATTCAATCAGCGGTTTCCTGTAACCTGGACAACCAATTGTTACAGGCAACCCTGCCATTATTTGCTGCCGAAAAAGTAGAAGCGATCGAATGGTCTTTTGATACGCTTTACAAGGTACGAGACATTCCCTCCTGGTTCGTTGAATTGCTGCACACCTTCGGTAATGAAGGCAGGCTCATTGGCCATGGAGTGTATTTCTCACTTTTTTCAGGAAAATGGACCGATGAACAACAACGTTGGCTCGACCATCTGCGTAAAGTTTCATCCAATTTCAAGTTCGATCACATTACCGAGCATTTTGGTTTCATGACCGGTGAAGACTTTCACAAAGGTGCGCCGATCTCTGTTCCTTACAATGCCGAAACACTTCGCATCGGAGTTGATCGCCTGCAGCGCATTCAAGAGGCTTGTTCCTGTCCTGTCGGACTGGAAAATCTGGCGTTCTCTTATTCAGTGGAAGAAGTGCAGCGACACGGAGAGTTTTTGTCTCGTCTGATCGAACCGGTTAACGGGTTCATTATTCTCGACCTTCACAATTTGTATTGTC
>CBFGPJ010000605.1:0-2211 GCA_965650615.1 uncultured Fluviicola sp.
TGACCTTTTCCTTTTAATGAGAATATTTTGGAAGGTGACTGAGCGAAGTCGAAGTCACACTATTAATAATTATAAAACGGATAATTTATGAACAAGACAAAAAAAATAATCTATTGGATCGCCACAATTTGGCTTTCACTTGGAATGGTTTCAACGGGAATCGTTCAGTTGCTAAAAATGGAGCAGGACACGGCACGTATGGCTGATCTGCATTATCCGGTTTATTTGCTGACTTTACTGGGAATCTGGAAATTGTTGGGAGTAATCGCTATTTTGATCCCGAAATTTCCGGTCCTGAAGGAATGGGCTTATGCAGGTTTTTTCTTTGCTATGTCCGGAGCTGCATTTTCGCATATTGTATCCGGAAGTCCGCTGAATGAAATCTTCCCTTCACTCTTGCTTTTAGTATTAACTGTTGTATCTTGGTATTTCAGACCGGCTGAACGGAAAGTCGCAACACGAAATTGAGTATATGAATCCAAAAGTTGATTGGTTCTTCGAGAAAGAGGAAAAATGGAAAAAGGAGATTGGTGAGTTGCGAAGGATCGTCCTGGAATGTCATTTGACAGAAGATCTGAAATGGGGCTGTCCGTGTTATACATACGAGAAAAAGAACATTGTACTGATCCATGTGTTCAAAGAATACTGCGCATTTCTTTTCTTTAAAGGAGCTTTGATGAAAGACCCAAAAAAAATCCTCATTCAGCAAACGGAAAATGTGCAGGCTGCAAGACAGATCAGGTTTACGAATCTCAAGGAGATTAAAGGCCTGGAAGCTGATTTGAAGAAATACATTTTCCAGGCGGTTGAAATAGAAGAATCCGGGAAAAAGGTAGAATTGAAAAAGACCAAAGAATTCCCCGTTCCGGAAGAACTGACTGCTAAATTTAAAGAAGCACCGGCTTTGAAAAAGGCTTTTGAAGAACTGACTCCCGGCCGGCAACGAGCATATATTCTTCATTTTTCACAGCCAAAGCAAGCCAAAACCCGTGAATCCCGCATCGAGAAATCAATCCCGCATATTTTGGAAGGAAAAGGATTGAATGACGTCAATGAATACTTGATACAGAAAAAAAGAAAAAATGAGTAAGGTTTTAACTGCACAAGAGTCAGAAGGCTTGCTGAAAGTCTTAAAAGCACGTTTTGAAAAACACATGGATCGCCATGAAGGAATGGACTGGAAAAAGATTCAAGCCAAATTGGAAGCAAATCCGAAGAAGTTATGGTCTTTGGATGAAATGGAAAGTACGGATGGCGAACCGGACGTGATCGGATACGACAAACAAACAGACGAATACCTGTTTTGTGATTGTTCTGCAGAAAGTCCCAAAGGACGACGGAGTTTATGTTACGACCTGGAGGCATGGAATGCACGAAAAGAACATAAACCTTCCGGTAATGTTTTGGAACGGGCGGAAGAAATGGGAATTGAACTGTTAACTGAAGAGCAATACCGCGAATTGCAGCGTTTGGGGAAATTTGATACCAAAACATCCAGTTGGGTCCAAACACCCCCGGAAATCAGGAAACACGGTGGTGCGATATTTTGTGATCGTCGTTATGAAACCGTTTTTATGTACCACAATGGTGCGGAATCATACTACGCAGCACGTGGGTTCAGAGGAATCCTGAGAGTTTAATTACGAATTGCGTTCCGATAGTATCTGGATACGAATTTTCATGTCATGTCGTTCCGATAGCTATCGGAATTCCGCTTGTGTTCTCGATAAATCCCGACTGAAACGTCGGGACACTCGAACTGACAAGCGGAAGTATCGAGACAGACATAAATTAAACTTAACTTTTTTATTAGGAATTAGGAATCATGGAACATAAAGAGCTTCATACAACAGCAACTTTTAACGCGCCCTTGGTACTGGTATGGGAAGCCTGGACCAATCCGGAGAAAATTGTTAATTGGTGGGGACCAAACGGGTTTACAACAACTCTCCACCAAATGGATTTCCGGGAGGGAGGAGAATGGAAGCTGACACTTCACGGACCGAACGGAACAAATTATCCCAATAGAAGCATTTACAGGGAAATTATTCCCTTAAAGAAAATCGTTTTCGAACATTTCAATCCGCACTTCATGACAACCGTACTTTTTGAGTCACAAGAAAACGGAACGGAAATCCAATGGAATATGCTCTTCGATTCAGTTGAGCAATATGAGATCATTGTGAAAATGCATAAAGCAGATGAAGGACA
>CBFGPJ010000606.1:0-2195 GCA_965650615.1 uncultured Fluviicola sp.
TCCTTTCGACGCAAAAAAATCAAAAAACTGCTTGCGAATTTCGTGTACTGTCATTACCTGTTAACTTGTAAATGCTTTTTAGTTCTCTTTTGAGAGCCACAAATGTAGCTGAAATAGTTAATTCACACCGACATTCCGCCAACAAATTTGAAGTATTTCTTCGTCTTATTCCGGTTTTGCCAAAACAGCTTTTATGAAATAAGTAAACAAAAGAATTGCACTGAAAGCGGAGACCCAGATGACTATCGGATCCTGGACCCAATAGTAAAAAATGCTGTGTTCCGTATGTGTATTATAACAGGCGTCCACATATTCTCTTTTCAAGACCGATTCGAGGAACAAGAATAGAAAAGACGGGAACAGGACTGTCAATGCAAAGCACAGGTTAAATGTGATCAGAAGCAGTCTTTTTGAGACTCTTTTTCCATTGAAAAAAATATAGAATAACGAGTACAAAATAACTGAGAAAACCATCAGTTGAGAAAACAGCCGGAATTGAGGGTCGGCGCGATGACTATAATCTGAATAGACAGATGGTTCCATAAATACCAGGAAGAACAATACGTTAAGGATCACGAAAACACCACCAATGGAAGCGGCAATGATCAGGTTGATTGGATTTCCGATTGCAAAAAGGAAAAATACAAAAGCAAAACCGATGGCAAAAAAGAGGTTGATGATCAAAGCTGTCCAGTTGATAGCCGGATCATGTGCGGCCTGACTGTTGGAATACAGGTCTTCTAATTGTTCTTTTTCAACGAAATACATGGGTTGTTCATATTCTTCCGTTTGAGCTCTGAATTTTTCATAGTTCTCCAGGTTTCCATACTTCATTAAATCCGATTGTACTTGTTCCAAATTGTTGGCAGATTCCCCAACAATTGGAATGTAATTCATGTTTTGCCGTCTCTTCCAAACATAGTCTACGATCTCACTGATATTCATCGAATGTCCGATTTGATGCCGGATCAGTAATTGTCTGTACTTTTCAAGAAGTTGAATAACACCTTCTTTTTTAGCTTTTGCTAAAAAGGAATTGAAAGATTTGTTGGCTTCCAGGGAAAAATTGGATTCTCCATCATAGTAATCGTCATAGATGCTTCGATAGTAGTAATTCCTTCTTGAAGCATATTCCTGAAAAATGTTTTTGTAATTGTCATATTTGAAATAATTTGGGGATATTTCCTGTTTGGAGAAGTTCCGAAGGTCATAAATTGCATTCGGGCATAATTCTTTCAGCTTTTTTGCTTCAATGAAATAACTGGACTCGATAGTTTCCGCACAATGGAGTGCTTCACGGGTGGTTTTGACAACGAGGAACTGAACCAATTTGTTTTCAATCGTGTCGTTATTTTCCGGGTGATTGGATGGAATATAGGAAGTTTCGTCCTTTTGCGTACGAACTTTTGCCAGGCTCATGGACAAATAATCGGACATATTGTTCCAGGTAGAGTTGTTGTAGTCAAAACTGATTTCCTCTATTTCCGGATGGTGAACCTGGATATAAGTGTCGTAACCAAAACTATTGTCAAATAAGAACGGTTCTGCAAGATTGATGGTTTGAATGTGGTCTTTCAACTCAGTAAGCGGAGCAAGTTTTCGGATTTTGGCATCAACTCCCCAGTTGAAAGTAGTATATGCCCAGGTTAAACTCCAGAAAATGAGCAGAAAGGAACAGAATAAACGTGTAAAGTAGAAACGCTGAAGCGGATAGAGGTTTTTTACGGCACTTTTCCTGTAAAAGGCCAATGCCCAAACTATGATGAAAATTGCATTCAGGATAACAAGGCAAAGCAAAGCATTCGATTTCTCGAAATAAAGACTTCCGGGAATTCGGATAATTCTTTCCTCATTAGTGAAAGCGTATCCCCACAAATAGAAAAGTCCGCTGATGACCGCTGAAAAAAAGCAAGCGTACAAGAGCTTGGTATGCCACAACAGAGGAAATTTTTCCAATAAAAAAATATCGAGTTTTTTAAGCAGGTTCATAATCAGGTGTTTTGAATAAAGAATCGTCTGGATGATTTGGAAATATCGCGGATGTAGGTTATCTGCACCTGCGAGTCGATCAGCTTTTGCAAGACCTCGTTCATGCACGATTTTTTCGAAATGTGGATGATGAAAATTCCCCCGTTGAATTGAATTTGCTCTACCGGTAAATGCTTCATCATGTCGGAAAGAACTTCTTTTGAAAT
>CBFGPJ010000607.1:0-2188 GCA_965650615.1 uncultured Fluviicola sp.
GCTGCTTTCAATTCATAAAAGCGGTAAGAATTAATCAGATTGGTTCTTGCTGCTCCCAGGTATCCCTTTTGGTCTGCCAAAGCTTCACCTTTTGCCTTTCCTCTTGCTATTTTTGAAGCCAAAGATGGATTTTGAGCAACTTCGGCTTGCAGAACCTGTTCATCTCCCTGTGTTGCAGCGATCGGGTATGTAGTTAAATCATTCTCTTCCCAATACTTGTAACCGGAACCTGAAGCATCATCAACTGCGCCTAAATAGTTGTATGCAACCGGCACTACATCTCCAAAGGTCAAAATAATCAAACCTGTCAATAAAATTGCATTAGCAGTTTTTTCAGTTTTTACATACAGGAAGATTAAAAATATTCCGGCTGCCAGTATTGCGAACAAAATAGAACGATTCATACTGGAGTTGAAAATATCCTTTCTGGCCGATTTCACGGCATTGTATCCTTCCAACTGAGCATCTACCTGCATTTGGACAAACTGCTGTACCTGCTGCGGATTCGAAACATCCAGCTGATAATTGGCCATAGCTTCCTGCGGATCCATTTTCTGGATCTGTGAGGTATACGTTTTTGCTAATCCCGCATACTGGTTCGCTTCCATCGCGTTGGAATATCCGTCACCCAAGCCTACCACTTTCACAATGATCAGGAAAGCAACAAATGCTCCCAAAACGATTAAGAACTTTTTCTTCTGAGCAATGATTTGGTCACGGCTCTTGATCAACTCATTCAGGAATAAAACTCCCATTACAGGAATAGTCAATTCAACAATCACCAGAATCATGGTTACAGCCCTGAACTTATTATACGCTGGAATATGGTCTATGAAAAAATTGGTGAAACCCATGAAATTTTTTCCCCAGGAAAGTAAAATTGCAAGAATGGTTACTGCAAATAGTGCCCATTTGATTTTATCTTTCATAAAGAACAAGCCCAGGAAAGCTAAAAGGATTACTACTACACCAATGTATACCGGTCCGGAAGTAATCGGCTGGGTTCCCCAATAGGAATAACCGTTCATAATACTGTTGATCTGCGCCTGTGGAAGATCACTGTTTTGGATTTTTTCAGCAAAAGGAGAATTACCGATCGGTTCGGATGCTCCACCTTTTACATATGGAGAGATTAATGTAAATGTTTCACCGATCCCATACGACCATTGTGTTATATATCCTCTGTCCAAACCAGTTGACTGATTCTCAATTTTCGTTCCATCTGCGTTGATGGTCAGATCATTCGCTCCGCGGATACTGTATTTTGCATAATCATTTGTCAACCCGATATTCCCACTGTTAATAGCAAAAGCTACTAAAAACACAGCTATGATCCCGCCTGAAGTAATAAAGAAATTCTTAAGCTGTTTCTCTTTGATCGCTTCGATGAAGAAATATATCCCTACAAACAGTAGTATAAAGAAAAAGTAATAGGTAATCTGAACATGATTCATTGCCAGCTCAAGTGTCATAAAAATCCCTGAGAGCACAATTCCCCAAAGCCTGTTCCTTTTGTATGCATAAATGAAAGCCCCGAGTAATGCAGGTAAAAATGCAGCAGCTGCAGATTTGATAATATGTCCCGCCTGAATAACTATTAACTCATAACTCGCAAAACTAAAAGCAATTGCCCCCAGAAGCCCGATCCATGGATTCAACCTCACCAAACGAGCAAAAATCAGGAAAGACAAAGCATGTAGCAGGATCAATCCCATTGGAACCCGAAACAAATTAAAGTATCCGTCTGATATAGCTTTGAACCAGTTTCCCGACTTATTTAATGAAATTTGCTCTGCAGGCATCCCTCCGAATGCAGAACTGGTCCATTTAGGTTCCTGTCCTGTATATTCACGGAAAAAGTTAATCTCGCTGCTCATCCCGATTGCCTCTTTGGTATCGTGCTGTTTTACACCGTAACCTTCGAATTGAGGTTTAAAGAAGATTGCTATAATGATAAACAGAATACCGATTATCACCAAATGCATCCAATTTCGTTGGAAGAATCCTTTTATGTCCATAAGTTAAAATTGTTCAAGCCAAAAATAAGAACTTTAATCTTCCAAAGGGTGTTTCGGCAGAAATTATCACGATTTCTGTTTTCTTCGATGAACTTTGAACCAAAATCCATTTGGAATGTATTGGGATTTGTTTAATATCGAATTATGAAAACTGTTTCTTTGTTCCTGCT
>CBFGPJ010000608.1:0-2188 GCA_965650615.1 uncultured Fluviicola sp.
GAAATTGAGATTTTTGGACAAAATATTCCGACAAAACAGCAATTTGCATACAGACACTTACTAGTTGAACATAGCTTACTAAGTAAGTACGGAGAAGAATTTAGAAAACAGATCATTCAACTCAAACAACAGGGAGAAAAGACAGAACCGGCGTTTGCACTGGCACTCGGCTTAACAGGAGACCCTTATACCGAGTTGCTAAAACTGGAACATACTGAAAAAGGTCCGGACCGCTGACAGTCGTTTTGCAAAAGCAAAGGGTTCGTACTTCTGTGACAGTGAGGGATTTGGTTCCAATTTTTCTTTTTGCTTTCAGTATGCTCACTTATAACCACTCTGATCTTCTCTAAAGAACGATTGGAATTCGAATTGTCGGTAAAACTCCCTATATTTAGTATTGCTAAAAAACTGCCGGGTAAACGGAAAATACAACTCAGAAGATTAATTTAAAATAGTTAATAGTATGAAAAAGTTGCAATTCAAAGTAAGTATTAATGCGCCGGCAGCCAAGGTGTATGAGTGTATGCTTGGCATGAAAGCCAAATCAACTTATGAACAATGGACCGCATCATTTAATCCCACATCTACCTATGAGGGAGACTGGGACAAGGGAAGTAAAATCCTGTTTATCGGAGTAGATGACAAAGGAGAGAAGGGAGGTATGGTGTCCAGGATAGCTGAGAATATCCCCAATCAACATGTTTCTATTCAGCATTATGGGATCTTAAAAGCGGGAGAGGAAATTACAGAAGGGCCGGACGTGGAAAAATGGGCAAACGGGTATGAAAATTATACCTTCGAAGAAACTAATGGGGTAACAACCGTTACTGTTGACATAGATGTCACGGAGGACTTCGTAGAGTATATGAACCAGACCTACCCCAAAGCACTTGCCAAACTGAAAGAGCTTTGTGAAAAATAACAATTCGGAAAGGAGAATGAGTCCGCCTCTGCAGACTCATTCTGTTTTTCATTCTTCCAATTCTTTTCCGGTATCAGTTCTTCGTAAGTTATTCCTTTACGATCAGCTCCGCTTCACCTTCATCTATTCTCAATAGGTAAATTCCCTTCACCAAATGCTGAACGGGTACCACTGTAACTGTTTCGAATGTTCCTTCCTGGAGCACTGTTCCGTTTACACTGTACAAGCGGTAAGCATGCGGCAGTTCATCGGATGATTTAATTGTCAGGGAACCGGAAACAGGGTTCGGGTAAGTGCTGAAAATCTGGTTTTGAAAATCCTTCAACCCGGCATAACTGATACTTATTGAATTGGAGCCGGCTGAACACGACCAGTTATTTTCTGCCACGACAGTATAGGTTCCTTCCTCCACATCCGGAAGGATGTTGTCCGGGCCCTCTGCTACCAATTGTCCGTTGAGCCACCACTGATAATTGGCAAACCCCGCTGTAGCAACGATGGAATGCTGATCCTGGATAATACTCACATCCGCTACCGGATCAATGAACACCGAATCATTCCCGGACCGGATTTCCAGGTCGTCCAGGCTGACATCCGCATTGGAAGAATCCGGTTTTTGGGTACTTGCTATAAAATAAGCTCCGTTTGTCCAATCGGCAGCATTCCAATAACCCGTATTTCCATTCATTTCCGACCAGCGGATCCGCACAGCCCGGCGATCGTCCAGCAACCTGATCTGTGCATTCATTGTACTGGAAGAGACAAAGTGCTTACCAAACTCAACACGCCATTCGGCATCCCACAAATGCCATTTTACGCGAAGCGGAGTGCTTCCGTCCCAGTCCGAAAATTGCCCGGAAAAAAGCGTGTCAGTTATTCCTGCTTTCGATGCAATGATTACCGCATGTGTCGTGGAATCTGTTCTGAAAACGGACACGACCAATCCTTTTCCTTCACCCGTTTGATTGAATCCGTTATTGATACAATAAGCCGAATCGCTGCTGTATTCCCAGCATCCCAGGCGGATCGGATCGTTACCTGCAGGCCCTGTCCAGCCTGTGTTGGTTGAGAGGATTGTTCCATAGGGGTTATTCCATTTAAATCCGGAAGTAGTTTTCAGGTAAGCAGATGAATCACCATTTGTTGGATCTGCTTCCAGCACACACACTCCACCCGAAACTGTAGCTCCGGCTTTAAAATAATCCGGTCCGGTTTCAGGTTGTGTGCTCGTAAAATGGTCTTTTTGTATCATTATCTCCGGGTGTT
>CBFGPJ010000609.1:0-2177 GCA_965650615.1 uncultured Fluviicola sp.
CAGATCAATTTCATTAATGATAAAATGAACGTAACACGGTCATTTATTGATTTCTTGAACCATGAGCAAGAAGCAATGGATAAAGACCTGGGCAAATAAACTATGCTGATAGCGCAACAAAAACTTAACGAAAACGTCGCCGAATATATCTTGTACATGTATCAGATCGAAGATTTGATCCGTGCATACCAGTTTGATCTGGACCGTATCGTTAAAGAAGTCGTAGAACCAAATCTCCCGGATCGTGCTTATTTGGAGCGCTACCGGGCTTGGTATGCGGGATTGATCCAGGACATGAAATCGGAACGGATCATTGAATCCGGACACCGTTTGGAGCTTCAGGATGTACTGGTAGAATTATCTTATTTGCACAATTCATTATTGACTGTTGTAAATGATGAGAAATACCGGACGCTTTATTCTACAGCACTTCCATACATTGAGGATTTCATCGAACATTCCAATTTAAAGGGAATGAATCACCTGGAAGTTTGTTTCCATGCGCTTTATATGAAATTGCTGCTGAAATTGCAGAAGAAAGAAATCAGCCAGGAAACTGAGGAAGCTTTTGATGCTATGCGCATTTTATTGGCTTACCTGACGCGTTCATACCACCAGATGAAGGGCGGAGAAGGGCAGTATTGGAATAATTAATTACGAATTACGAATTTCACCTCTTGGAACTATTCTTATTTAGAATGAATATGAGATTAATCAGTGTAAAAAAGACCTTACACATGTGATAAATCTAAAAATTCGGAATTGTGCATTCGGAATTCGTAATTAATAAAGGTCTTGTTTGCTCACATTCAAATCCACCATGCCGTTAATTCCCGGAAGCCTGCCGGATTCTGAAAACTGCCAATGCAATACTTCCCGATCGGTCATGTACTGTGGCTCCCTGCTGTATGCCGCAATCCAGAAATTATATCCTTCCATTTTCCCGCGGAACTTGGTTTCATAGAAGCTCAATGAGGTATAGATGATTGGTTTTACACCGGTTGCTTTTTTCACTTCTTCGCACCAGATCAATACTTTTGCTCTCAGGTCTTCATCCGAAAATCCTTCATCTTCTACATCAATTACGGGAGGCAGGTCAATACTCCGGATTTTATAGACTGAAAGAAAATGGGCTGCCTGAGGTCGTGGCGGTGATTTGGGGTTGAAATAATGGTATGCTCCATTTGAGATGCCATGTTTGTTGAGGTATTCCCGGTTTCGTTCCCATTGCGTGTCCAGGTGGTCCGAACCTTCAGTTACCTTGCAATAGACAAAGTCAATGATGGTGTCGAAGCCCTTTTCATGAAGCAATAAATCCCAATCAATTTCTCCCTGGTGATGGGAAACATCTAATCCGACTGCTTTATATCCCGGAGGAATGATTTCATGAAAATGGGTCGAGGTTTGGACCATTCCTTCGGTCTGGTACCAAAAAAAGAAAAATGCCAACACACCGATTGGAATTGCTATCCAGAAAAAGAACCTGCCTTTTCTTTTTTTACGCGACGATTTGCGCTTAGGCGCTGCTTTTTTACGGGCTTGTCTTCTTTTTGCCATTCGACGGCTAAATTACATGGAAAAAGTTTATTGAGCTCAGGTCGTGGAGAGAAAGTATCAAATGCGGATCCCAAAATAGAATTTTAAGAGGTTTGGATTCCGGGTGGCTTCCGAACGATCATCCCGGAATAGAAAATTGTTATCATATGCAATTCCGAATATCCCGATAACCGGAAGGCTTCCCAGTCTCCGCTCTACGTTTGCTGCCAATCTGATCCCAAAATATCTGACTTCATCTTCCACATTGGGAGTTCCTGAAAATCCCATCATCAATGCAGAAGACAAATTGATAGAAGTTAATTCGGAAAGGTGAAATGGAACCTGGCATCCCATATATCCCATGACATTAAATACATTTTTGTTTTTGTAGCCGGTATTCATTCCAACAGTTGATCCATAATAAACGTATTCGGGTGCTGGTTTGCTTTTATATGCTTTTTGAGCGTAGAGTTCAAATCCCAAAATCCCGTAGACACGATTTTTATAGATATCACCAATGCGCAGGTTCAGTCCGTAATGAATGGTTTGTTTTTTAGGCAGATAATAGCGTTGTGCAGAATCGGCAATAAAAACGGTGCCTAATTCAAATCCAAATTGAACAAAGCGCATATTTTGCGGGG
>CBFGPJ010000610.1:0-2171 GCA_965650615.1 uncultured Fluviicola sp.
ACAACCGTAAGTATCATAGCCGGGGTTGTGATGATGTACCACAAGCGGTTCTGCATGACGTTGAATTGTTCCTGCAACACGCGTTTCTCCTCTTCCGGACGTGAGTTTGCTTCCGTGTGATAGATAAATAATCGCACCATGTAGAACAATCCGGCAAACCAGCTCACCACAAAAATGATATGCAGTGCTTTCCAAACGTTGTAATTTTCAATCAAAAAATTCATCCCTGCAAAGTTAAAAAGAAACGGGAACACAAATTGTGTTCCCGTTTCCAATAATGTTTTATCTCTTGAAATTACACCTTCATTCCTTTAACAACACGGTCTTTGCGTTTTGTTTTCTGAAGTTTTTTCAAGCGCACCTGTAAAAATGCACTACTTCCGCCGGAAGCAATCGTATACGTTTCACCACCATATTCCATTGTTCCTCCGTTATTTTTCCAATCTGCTACCAGGTAGTATTTCCCGCTTGTTTGTGTTGCACGTGTTGCAAACTTAATTACACGACCGGAACCAACTTCAAAACGAACAACTATTTCATTGTTTGCACCAACTTTTTCAAAAACGCCTCTTGTGTTTGTAGGAATAATGATGCGATCTTGTGTTTTTGATGAGCTAACAACCAATTCCCCGGAACTTCCCGTTCCCTGGTTCCCTGAAGATTGACTTTTTTCCAGAATAATATTTGACGATGTATAAAACTGAACCTTCGTCATATTCTCCGGTGTTAAATCAAAATCCTGTTTTACCTGATCTGTGTAAGGAATTTTTTGAGCACAACTTACAACAAGAAGAGTCAAAACTGCAAAAGCAAAAATTCGTTTCATGTTTTAAAAATTTGTCCATTTTGAGGCACTAAAAATAATGCCACTTTTTAATTTATAAGCAAATATAATCTTTTTAATCCTCCGCGTTCCGATGAAGCGGAAACAAAACCGGTCTGCTCGGTGTTGCATCATTTACAAAAGGAGCCGTTTGCAAATTCAGCATATATTCTCCATCCAATACTTCATCCGGAATAAAGATCATTTCGGTAATCGTTCTGTCGAATCGCTGATTCTTCGGAACTCCCCAAAACCCATGATGAAAAGCCAGCTCGCCTCCATCTTTTTCACGATCAACAGAAGGTGTGTCGATCAATAAATGAATGACTCCTAATTCGTCTAAAAGCGGTAAAATATCTACATCGCAATAAGCCGGATTGGTATCTGAATAATTCAGGTGTTTCTTTCCTTCTTCGTTCGGAAGTGTCCGGATCAGCAATGCTTCACTTTTTAATCCTTCCAATTGAGAAGACAGTGTTGAAGCCGTAATCACCCGGTCAACAGATCCGTCCGCTTGTAATCGGATTTCAGGTGCAACTGTAACCACACTTGCAGAATAAAGCAGTTTATCAATTATTCCGTTTACAGAATGTACTTCGGAAGTAATGTGGCCCAAACATTCTGTGTGAGTTCCGTGACCATGCGGGTTGAATTGAATTGAACGGAAATTCACGCTTCCGCCTTCTGCAACTGAACCTACCCATCCGTTTTCGCGAACGGGTTCAATAACTGGTGGTGAAACATACCAGGCACGAACATTTTGATCCGACCCCTCCAATGGAATAGAACAGTCTATTCCTTCGTTTGTTAAAATATAGCTTCCGTCTCCGAGAAATAATTGCATAAATGTGTTTAAGGTAATTTGGCCATGATTTTCTTATACTCCGAAGTAAAATCATTTACTCCCTGACAGGCCATTTCAATTCTATAGTTCCTAAAATTTTCAATACGGTTCTCCGGGTTCGGGTGTGTACTTAAGAACTCCGGTGTACGGGCACCTCCTGCAGCATTGATCTTTTCAAAGAATCCTGCACCACCATCCGCTGCGTATACTGTCGGACATAGATAAGTAACCGAACCTTTGTCTGCTTCCGACTCGTGATTACGGGAGAATTTCAAACCAACCAAGCCGGCTGTAATCTGTGACAATTGCTGGTGGTTTCCTGCTACAATTGCAAGCAATACTTCGACCCCGTACATTTGGGTCATCTGCCGTGTTGAATGACGGAAATCCGCATGGGCAATTTCATGGCCCAATACTCCTGCCAATTGAGCTTCATTATCCAAATATTTCAGGATTCCGGTGTAGACATAAATGTATCCTCCCGGCGTGCAAAACGCATTCAAG
>CBFGPJ010000611.1:0-2169 GCA_965650615.1 uncultured Fluviicola sp.
CCAGGAATTGATCCGTCGTATCCCGGTTCCGGATAATGTTTTGGAATATGCAGTTAAGCTGGTTGCAAAAACGCGTAAAGACAATCCGATGGCACCGCAATTGACGAAAGACTTTATTTCGTGGGGTGCAGGGCCAAGAGCATCTCAATACTTAATCGTCGGAGCAAAATGTCATGCAGCATTACACGGCCGTTTTTCACCGGATATTGATGATGTCAAAGCTGTTGCATTGCCAATCTTAAGACACCGTATCGTTCGGAACTACCGTGCAGAAGCGGAAGGTTTCTCTAATGACCGATTGATCACCGAATTGATGAAGTAATTCGATCAAATTATATTAAAACAGCAGGGGCGCGATTAATCGCGCCCCTGCTGTTTATATGAATACCGGATCTATTAATAATTGATCGTATACGTATGTCCGTCGATTTCAATAGTGAATGTTCCGTCACAAGAACCTGCTCCGTAATCAATCGTACGGGTTGATTTCCCAGTCGGTGTGATTTCCAATATTCCTTTCGTGATGTACGGACATCCGACTTTCACATGCAGCGGGCTTGTAATGTTTGCCACATACCCATCGCCATTTACTACTTGTGCATTTGCAGTCCCCGTAATGTCCCACTCATCGTCATAAATATTCAGAACGGTATTATACCCGGCTGTAAATGTCCGAACCTGAGCTGAAGTATAGGTTGCAATTTCACCTGTAGTGAGTGTTACAACACCATTTATGTTCACATTGTAATACGGTTGTTGCGATCCGTTCAACCCCATGTTTTCTATGGTCATCAATCCTTCTACCTTAATGTCGTTCACATAATAGTTTACAGGAGTATAGCGGATGATTGTTCCCTGGTTGTAATACGGACCATTGTAAGAAATGATCAATTTACCACGGCGTTGTTTGTAATCCTGACAGGTACAGTTGTTTGTTCCCCAATCAATCGTGATCGTATCCTGAGAACCTACCGTATCGATTGTGATGATTACATTACAATTTGCTTTTTCGGTTTCAGTAACTTCGTGACTGTCCTGGTAGCGATAAATTGGTTTCCCGATTCCGTATATAAAAGTCCCGCCTTTATATGCCTGATCTGACATATTTGCCATTTCAGCAAAAGCATTCTCTACGATTGCGTTTGTTTTCGGGGCATTACTTTCATCATACTTCCATTTCTTACAAGATGCAACTTGTGCAATTGCTGCTAAAGAAAAGCTAAAAATTAAGAGTCGTTTCATTTTGTGTAGTATTTAGTGATGCGAATATCGTTGATAACAAATAACATACCAAACGTTTTTTTTATAAATGAGTAATTATCACTTTTAATCGATTATTTTGCGAAAAGTTACACTAACTGTTAAATTTTTCCAAGCAAAAACAGGCAGTTTAAACCAATTTAATTCGTTGTTCACATTCCAGTATTAATAGTTTCAACGAAAGAATTCAAAATTCGAATTCAGCTTCCTATATCTTTGTTTCATGAAAGATCTCAAATCTTTACAAGCCCTAATTGCACTCATGGATGATCCGGATGAGCAAGTTTATGCGCATGTAAGAGATCGCTTATTGGAGATCGGTCCCGAAGCAGTTCAGTTGTTGGAATCTTCCTGGGAAGAAAAAGATTATGGCCTGCTCTTTCAATCACGGATCGAAACATTGATCCACGAGATCCAATTCGAAGAATGCAAACGTCAAATGCTTTCCTGGTATCGCAGTTCGACCAAAGACCTGTTAAAAGGTGCGATCCTCGTAGCAAAATACCAATATCCCGGTTTAGACGAAAAATACGTTTACGAGTTCATTGAACGTGTTCGCAGAGATTGCTGGCTGGAACTGAATCCGAATATGACCGCCTTTGAATCGATCCGCATTATCAATAAAGTCCTTTTCGGGCAATACGGTTTCTCCGGGAATTCAAAGAATTACAATTCACCTCTGAATTCCTTTCTCAATACCGTTATTGAAACAAAGAAAGGAAATCCTTTGAGCCTTAGTATTCTTTACAGTGTCATTGCACAGGAATTGAAACTTCCGATTTACGGAGTAAACCTCCCGAACCATTTCATCCTGGCTTACATGGATAACAATGGAGTAAACCAGTTTATTTCGAACGGGAACGAATACGGGGTCCTATTTTATATCAACGCATTTTCGAAAGGAAGCAT
>CBFGPJ010000612.1:0-2166 GCA_965650615.1 uncultured Fluviicola sp.
CACGCTTCAGGTAAGATTTCAACTTCTCAACACCAATGTGATTTTTCACAATTCCAAAACCCAAGCGGGCAGGAAAACCAAAAGCACGAAAACAGGCGCAAGCCAACAATGCTTTTTCAACACACCAGGCACGTTTTTTAGTCACTACTACACTCGCTTTCAAATATTCCTGCCGTAAATCCAGGTGATACGGATCATATAAAAAGGAATCACGTACAGTTTCGTAAATAGCAATTGCCTGCTGAACAGGATCAGTATGAGTTGAAATCGTCCGGATAAATTCCTGTACTTCCGGACTGGAGTAATTAATATATGGAGTTTCCACCAGGAATTCTTCCCATTTTAACTCCTGATTTTGCACGTTCATTTTGCGAAATTAACTAAATTCGTTGAGTGACGGATTCAGATAAAAAACAATCATTTCGCGAAGAATTTGAGGCGCATCTTGAGAGCCCGATGCCCATATTATCCCGATTACGCAATGTAATTTTCGGAAAGGAAAATCCGGATACGTACACTCAAATCAGTTTTTATCTTGGATTAATTATTTGGAGCATTTTTTTAGTCTGGATTATCCTTGGCTATGTGGTGCTTACAAGCACAGAATGGATTGAACAGGAAAAAGGACTGGATGTTCATACATTGATAGAACAACGTGGAGAAGCATTGGGATTTACCGGTGTGGATTTTCAAAACAACCTCATAACGTTCTACAATGTGGCGATTGTTGCCTGGATCGGTCTTTTTATCGGATTGGTATTACAGTGGCGAAAGAGCATTTGGTTTATTTATTTCATTTGGGGTTCTGGAGCCTTGTATTTGTTGGCCATGTGGTTTCTTTTGGGATTTTCTTATTGGTACCACGATACCACTACCTTCGACAAAATTGCTTTTATCTTATTTATCGGACACTCAAGCTTATACTATTACTTCCTAAAGCGGGAAGTGAATGGAGAAAAAACCAACTTCTTTGGAATTGATGAAGATTTTGATTGACTAATTATTTAGTCTAAATAGTTCTTTTTCCAATTTTAAAACTAATTCATTAGGTGAATTTCGCTCGTTTGGCATAATAAGTTTTGCCTGTTTGTAAAAATGAACCCGCTGACTTAACAAATCTTCAATAAATGGATGGAACTCGGCCTCACTAAGTTCCTTTAACAAAGGTCTTTGCTCTTTTTCATCCTTCAATCTTTTGATTAAAGTCAATAAACTGGTGTTCAAATAAATAACCAACCCCATTTGATGCATCAATTCAAGAGCTCCTTCAATGGAAGGAAGTCCTCCCCCAACTGCAATAACCGAAGGTTTAACAGATTCCAGGCTTTTTAAAAATTCCATTTCCATTTCACGAAAAGCAATTTCCCCATTTTCCGAAAAAATAGTATTGATCCGCTTCCCGGTTTTGTTTTCAATCTCTTTATCCGAATCAATGAAAGGAAGATTCAAACGCTCTGCCAATAATGCGCCAACGGTCGATTTACCGCTTCCCATAAAGCCAATCAGAAAAATATGTTTCTCTTTCATTCTTATATTTCCAATTAACGCAAAGATTTAAACTTTGCTATCTCTGTAATTTTAAGTTAAAATTAAAAGATTAGTTTGCGTTCTTTAAGCTCCAGAAGCGTCTTCTCTAATTTGATCAAATCTTCCTCCGAGTTGAAGGCATTGATCGAATAACGGATATAAACCTGACCGTTCTGCACCATCACCGGAATTTCTATTTTGTATTCGCTGTAAAGAATGTTCTTCAATTCCATTGGATTTTCACAACGAACGGGAATACTTCCCATTTGACCTATAAACTCATCCGTTACAGGAGCCAATGGCTTAGAGCCTGTCAAATCACATAACCCCGGTAACCACTTCTGCACCAATATCCTGCAATCTTCTGCAACTCCCCACCAATCGTTCACTTTCATAAAGTCGATTGCGTCAGGAATTGTCAAATAAGCCGAAAAATCACGGGTTCCGTTGAATTGGTGGTAATCCAAAAACTGTGAATAACCAGGAAAATCAGCCTTGTATCCCCAACTTACCACTAAGGGATCCAATTCCTTTTGATGTTCCGGTTTTACATGTAAAAAACTGGAGCCTTTCGGGGTCATCATCCATTTGTGACAAGCTCCGGTATAGAAATCGGCATTCAAAGCAATTAAATTCAGT
>CBFGPJ010000613.1:0-2156 GCA_965650615.1 uncultured Fluviicola sp.
TTCAGAATATTGAAATTCTTACTTCCGCGATCAATCAGTATCATGGCACAATCCTTGTTGTTTCGCACGACGAAATTTTTCTCGATCAGATTCATATTGAGCGCAGAATTATTTTAATTGAAAATGGATAATTGACAATTGAAAAGTAAAGATTTGAGCTTGTTTATCAATACTGAGAATCTTATAGCGAAGCTCTTTTCAATTTTACATTTTCAATTCTCAATTAGTTATATTTGTTAAAACAACACTATTATGAAAGCACTACTAGCATTTGGTATTTTATTCCTTGGAACGAGCCAGGCATTTTCACAACAGGTTTATTCCGTTAATTACGAATCACAGGCAGATGTAAAAGTCTTTGTCGTGGATTACGAATCTCAGGCGGATTTAAAAGTTTACAAAGTGAAATACTCTTCCCAGGCCGGAGACAATGACGGAAAATGGTTCTTCGTGGACTATGAAAGCCAGGCAAAAAAATCCATTTACTTCGTACAATACGAAAGTCAGGCAGATCTGAAGATCTATTTTGTAGATTACGAAAGCCAGGCTGGCTGGGTAAACAGCAGTAAGAAGCAGTTGATGTACTAATCAAAGACTAAAGACATAAGACGAGAGACTAAAGACAATTCTGTCTATAGTCTTCTGTCTATGGTCTTAAGTCTTCAAATTCTACTAACTTCGCGGTATGTGGCTAAAAAATCTGGTTAAATACTATTTCAGCAAACGCATACATCGTGATAAACTGCATCCTTCCGTTGGAATTCAACAACGCGCATTGATGCAACAGTATCAGCTTGCGCAAAAGAACCAACAGGTCCCTGCTTTTAATACAACCGGATTCAAGGTTTTCTCCCAATTTGAGGAAGACGGGCTGCTATTGTTCCTGTTCTCTTTGATGGGTGAAGGCAGTAAAACTTTTATCGAAATCGGTTCCAACGACGGGATCAACAGCAATTGCAGTAACCTGGCAATCCATTTTGGCTGGTCGGGTTTGTTTTTTGAAGGCGACCCGAAACTAATCCGTCGCGGAGAGAAGTTTTACTCCAAAATTCCAACCCCGTACCATCCGAAGCCACGGTATATTCAAGCGATCATTAAGCGTGAGAATATCAACGAATTGATCTCAAAAGCCGGACTTTCCGGAGAAATTGAATTACTTTCCATTGACATTGACGGAAATGATTATTGGGTTTGGGACGCATTGACGGTTGTTCAACCGAAAGTGGTCGTGATTGAAACCCACACCGAATTCGGTTTGGAGGACATTGTCGTTCCCTACGACCCGAATTATATGTATCCCGGGAAACACCCGATCTATCACGGAGCGAGTGTTATCGCGATGAATAAACTGGCTGAAAAGAAAGGTTATCGCCTCGTTGGTGCAAACGATTTGGGAATGAACCAGATTTATATCAGAAAAGATTTACTTTTAGAAGAAGTACCGAGCGTTTCCCCTGAATCAACTTTGTGGCATCCGAAAGCAAAAGCGGATTACCTGAAGTTCAATGAAATTAAAGATTGGGAATATATTAAAGGTTAATTTATGATCAAAAAAACACTCTTTTCGAAACAAGCTTTGGATTTAAGCATTGATCGAATCAATCAATTAGAAGCAAACACGCCAGCGCTTTGGGGAAAAATGAATGCTTCCCAAATGCTCGAGCATTGCAGTGAAACAATGAAAGTGGCTCGCGGGCAAAAGGAATTGAAACGCATGTTTATCAGCTACATCCTTGGAAGTATGATAAAAAAATCGTTCTACAACGATAAACCTGTTCCGAAAAACAGTCCGACACACAAAGATTTTATCATTACCACGACTTCCGATTTTGAAAAAGCAAAGAAAGAACTGATCGATCATTTAGTTGCTTTCCAGGAAGGTGGAATGGAAAAATGCACGGCTGCTCCGCATTCCTTCTTCGGGAATCTTACGAAAGAACAATGGGGATTGGGAATGTACAAGCATTTGGACCATCATTTACAGCAATTCGGAGTATAATATGGAATTTATTGATCAGGCGCTGGATGATTACTGTTGCGCGCATACCACGGCAGAATCTGCCTTACTGGCAAAACTGAACCGCGACACTCATGTGAATATTTTACAACCACGTATGCTGAGCGGACATTTTCAGGGTCGTTTATTGAGTTTGCTT
>CBFGPJ010000614.1:0-2154 GCA_965650615.1 uncultured Fluviicola sp.
ACAAGGACCCTATATCGATCTGCAATTTCAATTTGTAGCATATACGATTAAGTTTATTCCGGTAGACTCCGTACTCCAGGCAAAAGTTGCCGTTTCAACGATCATTACAAGCCAGCCATCCGGAGATACGGTTTATACGAATGCTTTTGCTTTGGAAAGTCCGAGAATGCGCGACTCGATTGTAGAGGATTTCTTTGACAACATGCGTATTCCTTTGCAACCGGGAAATTACATTGCTCATGTAAGCTTACAGGATATCAATGGAAAAGACAAAACGCTTGACGGGCAGATTGAAATAACGATACCGGATACTTATACGAAAGTTTCTACCTCTGACATTTTGGTTGCTGAAGTTGCTTCACCAAGTAACAATCCGGAATCCCCTTTCCATAAAAGCGGTTATGAAATTATTCCGCGGATCTCCAATTTTTACAGTCAGGTTATGACAAACATTCCATATTACGTGGAATTGTATAATACCAACCAAATCCAGGACAGCAGTTTTGGCTTGAGACAACAGATTGTTTCGACTCAAACGAACCAGATCATGCCTGGGTTTTCACGCTTTACCAAAATCAAACCAAACCCTGTCGTACCGATTCTCAGAAACATCG
Source organism: uncultured Fluviicola sp. (assembly GCA_965650615.1). Classification (GTDB taxonomy): domain Bacteria; phylum Bacteroidota; class Bacteroidia; order Flavobacteriales_D; family Crocinitomicaceae; genus Fluviicola. Next base: position 615 of record CBFGPJ010000614.1, read on the forward strand.
ATATTTCGAAATTGCCGTCAGGATCTTATCACCTGACTTTGGAAATTATCGACCGCAACAGTAAAACAATTGGTCAGGCAGCGGATTATTTCTTTGAACGCATCAATGATATGGAAGTGGCAGAAAATGTAGACGAGATCATTTTAGACCCGAATTTCCAGGCTTCCATAACAGACGACTCATTGAATTATTACCTGGCAAGTTTAATCCCGATTGCACGACCGGCTGAAGTAAAGTCGATCATGAAAACATTGAAAGCAAAAAGTCCGGACCTGGCGCGTAAACACATTCAGCAATTCTGGGTACAAACTGCCGGTACAAATGCATATGATCAGTGGTTGATTTATAAGAAAAACGTGCAACTTGTTGAGGAAAATTATGGAAACAATTTCCAGGATGGGTTCGAAACAGACCGTGGACGGGTTTACTTGCAATATGGACAACCGAATACGATCATTGTTCGGGAAACTTCACCATCCGAGTATCCATACGAGATCTGGCATTATTACAAGATCAAAACGTTTAGCAACAAACGCTTTGTATTCTACAACCCGGATTTGGTAAACAATGCGTACCGCTTGCTTCATTCCGATATGGTAGGAGAACAGCAAAATTACAAATGGCAGGAAATGCTTGTCAAACGTAATGCCGGAAGTACAAACGTGGACAGCAACAGCGGGAACAATCAATATGGTACAAATAGTGGTTATTATTACAAACAAGACTAAAAGTACCTGTGCAGCATCCTGATATTGCCGTTGTCATTCTAAACTGGAACGGTTTACATTTCTTAAAACAATTTTTACCCGAAGTCGTTGAACGTTCGAAACCTTTTCGTGTCGTGCTGGCAGATAATGCTTCGACGGACAATTCGGTTTCCTGGACCAGGGAACACTTTCCCGATATGGAAATTGTGATCAATGATTCCAACGGTGGTTTCGCTAAAGGATACAACGATGCATTAAAACAGATCCGGGCAGATTATTTTGTCTTGCTCAACAGCGACGTTGAAGTCAGTGAAAACTGGTTGCTTCCATTGATTGAGACCATGAAAAATGAGCAAGTTGCCGGTTGTCAGCCAAAAATACATTCGTTTAAAAACAGGGATACTTTTGAACATGCCGGAGCTTCCGGTGGTTTTTTGGATAAATACCACTATCCGTTTTGCCGTGGCCGGATCATGGATCACGTGGAAGTTGATGAAGGTCAATACGATTATCCATCCAAAATATTCTGGGCTACGGGCGCATGCTTAATGATCCGCGCCAAAACTTATTGGGAAGCAGGCGGATTGGACGAGCGTTTCTTTGCCCACATGGAAGAAATTGACTTGTGTTGGCGCATTCAGCGCATGGGGCTTCATTTTGAAGTAAATCCACAAAGTGTTGTGTACCACGTTGGAGGCGGGACCCTGAATTACATGAATCCGAAGAAGACTTTTTTGAATTTCAGGAACAGCCTTTTAATGATCCATAAGAATCAACGCATTGGTTTAAGTTACGTACTCTTCAGAAGGTTCTGCTTTGATGGCCTGGCTGCA
>CBFGPJ010000615.1:0-2154 GCA_965650615.1 uncultured Fluviicola sp.
ACCGTTTGTTTTTCACAGAGAAATAGGATGGTTTCACCCGGATATCAAATTCTCCTTCTTCACGTACGTCAACGATAAAATCAAAATCGGACGTGTTCGGTACATCTTTATTCCAGGTCAGGTCCGTTTTGTAGACGTTTTTGGTCCCGTCCATTGTGAGTTGGATATTCTCCACATCCAGTGAATCCCGTAACTGGGTTTTACCTGCATTTAAGGTCAGTGTTCCATTACCTTGCGTAAACTCCTGGTGCAAAACAACGTTGGTCAAATAAGCATCACTTTTCTCATTCATCAGCTTTTCATAGCTGATTTTGGAAGATTGGATATCCAGCATTTGGTGGTGAATCCGCGAATCCAGTTCCACTTTGACAACAGTTCCATAAGCTATTTCCAGTTTCGGAGCGAAAATGTTGAGGAAATCCTTTGAATTCTTGATAGTCGCATGCATGTCGAAATGGTCCTGCGACTCTATTCCTTTCGGGTAAGGTTTCGGTGAAAAATAGGATGGGAACGCATCTGAAAGGCCATTATTTACAGCAATCGGAATGGTTTTGAAGTTAATTTTCCCATTCAGATCCGCATCTACGATATCACTTCTCAACTCAAAGCGGTCACTTTCCGGATTTCGTTCAATATAAAGACTTAGGTCGGGCAAGGTCATTTTTTTACCTTGATCAACGAATTCGATACTATTTGCATTGATTAATCCTTCATAGGTTTCCAGTGAGTTTCCTCTCAAGTCCATATCCAGGTTTCCTTTGAACGACGATTCCGGATCTTTGACAAAATTCAGTTGCCCCAGGTTAGCCTTTTCGATTGCAACCTTGAAATCAAAACGTTGAACTTTGGACACATCGATCAACCCGTTAAATGCAAGGTCCAGGTTGGGATCATTTACTTTGAGATCGGCATCCAGGATATTCTTGATGAACGATCCGTTCGTTACATAGATATTTGAATAAGTATATTCGTTGAACCTGAATTTGGTGACCTCACCTTCCAGTGTTTCCAGGCGAATCAGATCTTTTTGACCAACAACTCCGCTCAGATAGACCTGTCCGGTTACGTTCCCGAAGGTTTCATTATCAAGGAATTTAGCCAGGTTAAAACTATCAACAACAATGTCGTAGCGTTCGTTCATTGTACGGTCAAAGGCATAACCACCTTCTTTTAACTTGGTGAAGGTAATCTCATTGTCCAATTGCACCGAGCCCAACATCGACTGCAGCTTGTCACTTTTAGCAGCGAATTGATCTACAGATCCACGAACGGTCGTATTCCGGATCTCTGCATATTCGAGCCTGTCGACCATCTCGTCAAAATTCATATTATTCCTCCCGGCATCTTTGGGAAGCTTGATATTTTCCACATCCGAAAAGTCGATTAAAGCATAATCAATCCGTTCACTAAAATGTGAGGCAGAAAGGTTTCTGAAATCCGGAAGAGAATAGTTCCCACGTACAATACTTCGTTTGCCGAAACGCAGATCCAGGTTATCGATCTTCAGGTCTTTTACCTTTTTGGTTACTGTGGCGCTTAAGGTAACCATCTCATTCATTCCTTCCAGGGCTGTTCCAAATTGAGAAATATCCCAAAAACTGACACGCGAAGAATCAATTACCGCATCAAAGGTTACACTGTCCACGAAATCATTTACTCCTTTCAGTGTGCTCATCAGCATGTTTAACCTGGAAGAATAGATGGTAGACCGGGAAGTGTTGATCTCCACATTACTAAGCAAAATCCCTTTATGTGGATCAATCACCGCATTTGCAAAGAGCCGTTTCAGCCAGAAGCCACATTTTTCCTGGGTTTGCAGGTGTTTTACCTGAAAAGCAATAATGCCTTTTTCTTCTTTGAAATCTACAATATGCAGGATCACATCCTTAAACTTCAGGTGGTCGTAATCCATTCCATAGGTGTTCCTTCCCTTTCGGTTGTCGTCATAGGAAATAGTTACCCACTCGACATCTACATTTTCAATGGTTACTTTCGGCGGATCTTTCTTGGGTTTCTTTGATTTTTTCCCGGAGAAGTAATCCGCAATGAATTCATAATTGTAGTCTCCGGTGATGGTATCGCGTTCAATTCCTACCCTTCCTTTCAGCAGGCCAACACTTTTAAGGTTAATGTAATCACCACCCAAATCAAAAT
>CBFGPJ010000616.1:0-2149 GCA_965650615.1 uncultured Fluviicola sp.
CTGACTTATGACAACCCTACAAACCAGGATATAATTATTTTTGAATTCCAGGATTACAAAATTGCCAAGGCTTTTATAAGCCAACTGGAAGCTTTAAATGAACAACCTGTTATAAACTATATAGCGATTAAACTCCAAGAAAATAGAGAAAAACGCATGAATCGAATGAGATAAATCCGTAAGTTTATATTCATGAAAACGTTTCTTTTCTCAGTGGTTTATTTGCTATCCTCCGGGTTAAATGCACAGCTTGATTTTACAAAACTTTCGGATAGTTCATACGTTTTTACCACTTACCAGACTTATAAAGACGTACGCATTTCAGCTCATGGGCTTTTGAAAATTACTTCCAATGGTGTAATCATGATAGATACGCCGTGGGACACCACCCAGTTTCAGCCCTTATTGGATTCCATTGACCTGAAGTTCCATAAAAAAGTGTTGTTGGTTATTTCCACACATTGGCACGAAGACCGGAGCGCCGGATTAGATTATTACAGAAAAAAGGGAATTGCCACTTACAGCACTTACGCGACAAAGAATCTATGCCGGGAAAATAATTTTCCACAAGCTCAATACACTTTTGAGGGCGACACAACATTTCAGGTGGGAAATACGGTTTTTGAAACTTATTATCCGGGAGCAGGACATACTTCCGATAATATCGTAGTTTATTTCCCAAAAGACAAAATCCTTGTGGGTGGTTGCTTCATCAAATCCGTTGAAGCCGAAGATCTGGGAAATCTTTCTGATGCCAATATCGGTATGTGGCCAATTGCAGCGAAGAACCTGATAAAGAAATATCCCAAAGTGAAATGGGTCATTCCGGGTCATCAAAGAATAATACCTGGTAAAAAAGCGTTGAAACACACTTACAAACTTGCCCGGAAAAATTACAAAGGCAGAAAACAGGATAAGAAAAAGGCAAAACACTAATCCATGTCTCACATCTTCAAACAACATCTTCAAAAATTCATCTCTGTTTCAGACGAAGAGTTTGATGCAATCCTGAGCTATTTCAAAATAATCCGGGTTTCGAAAAAGGAAATCCTTCAACAGGAAGGAAAGATTTGCCGTTATCAATATTTTGTATTGACCGGATGTCTCCGAAAATTTCTGATCAACGAAAAAGGTGTAGAAGTAACAACAGAATTTGCCCTGGAAACCTGGTGGCTTTCGGATAACAGGGCTTTCGAGTTTCAAACAGAAGCACTATTCAGTATCCAAGCCGTTGAAAATTCAGAAATTCTAACAATTGATTCACAATCCCTGGAAAAACTCTACCGCGATTTCCCGATCATGGAGCGGTATTTCCGCTTTGTTTATCAGCGTGCTTTTGCAGCCTATCAAATGCGACTTAAATATTTATATACGCTTTCCAAAGAAGATTACTTTTTTCATTTTTACAATTCTTATCCCCAATTCGTACAACGTGTTCCGCAATACCTGCTTGCTTCTTTCCTCGGACTTACTCCCGAGTATTTAAGTGAATTAAGAAAAAAGAGAAAGTGAAACTTCGATAATATTCCACTATATCGGAATGATGTGAGTAAATTCTAATCCGTTAATTCATTTATTAATCTGGTTTAAGTTTTTCCCGTTTTTAGTTACTGAACTTTGTTCCATAAATAAAAAAGACAAACAAAATGGAAAAGAGAATCAACATTATGGAGACAGAACCGGGAGCAACAAAAGCAATGTACGGTTTACAAGGTTACATTGAGAAAAGTGCTTTAACAAAAACACACCAGGAATTAATCAAAATACGTGCTTCACAGATCAATGGCTGCACTTATTGTATCGACATGCACACAAAAGAAGCTATGAAATACGGTGAAACAGTTCAACGTATTGTTCTTTTAAATGCATGGAAAGAAGTCAATGAATTATATACCAAAGAAGAACGTATCATTTTGGCACTGACGGAAGCCGTGACGCTGATCAGCCAGGAAGGAATTCCTTCGGACTTGTACAAAGAAGCAAGCGAAACGTTTGATGCGAATTATCTCGCTCAGGTTATTATGGCGATTACAACGATCAATGCCTGGAACCGCATTGCGATCAGCGGGTTGTTCCAGCCGGCTGAATAAAATTGGGAATAGAACCAAAACTCCTGGAATCAAGTTCAGGGGTTTTGGTATTTCTATTT
>CBFGPJ010000617.1:0-2129 GCA_965650615.1 uncultured Fluviicola sp.
AAAATGGGAAAAGCGATCGAGCGAATAGCTTTGGAGCGCGGACATTCCATTGCTCATAAAGTAGATTCAAAAACAACGATTGACCAGGTGGACCTAAATCTGGCAGATGTTGCAATAGAATTCACCCAGCCCGGATTAGTTATAAAACACATTGAAGCATGCTTGACCCAAAAGACACCTGTTGTCGTAGGTACTACAGCCTGGCAGGACCAGCTACCGTACGTTGCAACTCTGGTAACTGAAAAATGTGGTTCATTGCTCCATGCTTCAAATTTCAGTGTTGGCGTGAATATTTTGTTCAACATCAATGAAAAGCTTGCCACATTAATGAACCCGCACCCGGAGTATAAAGCACAGATCGAAGAGATTCACCATGTTCAGAAATTGGATGCGCCAAGTGGTACAGCAGTTTCTTTAGCACAGGGAATCATTCAATGTAATCACAATTATAAATCATGGAAATCAGAAACCGGGGCCTGGCCTCAGGTCTCAGATCATGAGCTTCCCATTCAGGCTCTGAGAGAACCGGATGTTCCGGGAACACATACGATTTCCTACATTTCAAAAATAGACACTTTAACCTTGAGCCATGAAGCACATTCCCGTGATGGTTTTGCTTTAGGCGCTGTCATTGCAGCTGAGTTCCTGCATGGAAAGAGCGGAGTTTACACCATGCGTGACGTACTTGCATTTTAATTCAACCCTATGAACGTACTTTATTATTTCTTGTTCCTGCTTCTTGTTCACCCGATCATTTCACTTTGGTGGAAGACATTTGAACGCATGGGAGCTAAATCCTGGCACGCATTTATCCCGGTTTACAACTATTACATCGTATTTAAGTTCGGATCAGGAAAACCATGGTGGTCTTTGTTGATGTTTATTCCCGGAATCCATATTGTAATGTGGATGGTAGCGAACGTTTCTTATATCAGGAGATTCGGCTTCTTTTCCATTGCGGAAACACTTCAGGGAATTTTCTTCCCGTATTTGATTTTGTGGAAGATTGCGAACGATCAAAATTTACCTGCACTTGCTCCAACGAACTGGGCGAGCCCGGTAGAAGTAGCAAAAAGAACAAACAGTGATCACATTGCCTTATTTCTTGCTTTGCCGGTAATCGGTCACGTGGTTGCGTATGTATTGTCTTTCCGTTCAAAACGAATCGGAAAAAAATCTGCGATCAAAGAATGGGGAGATTCGATCATTTTCGCATTGGTAGCAGCCAGCATCATTCGTACTTACGTTTTTGAACCGTTCCAGATCCCAACAGGGTCCATGGAGAAAACCTTGTTGGTTGGAGATTTCCTTTTCGTAAATAAATTGGCTTACGGACCGAAAGTTCCGGTTACCCCGCTTTCATTTCCTTTGGTACATAATACCATTCCATGGATCAATGTGAAATCCTATTTGGGAATCGAGACATCCAATTATTACCGTTTACCGGGATTTGGGCAGGTGAATCGAAATGATGTAATGGTCTTTAACTATCCATCCGGTGATACTGCTGTTTATGATCCCCGAGTTCCTGATGGATTAATGGGGCATGATTATCATGGGGTTTTGATTAATGAAGCGAAATATTTATTTACTGAAAAATTCGCCAGTGAAAAAAGACAGCTTTCTTACTATATAGCTGATAGCATTACAAAGCAACTGGCTTTAGAAGGAAGGCAACCAGACCCGAGATTATTGAATGACCACGCATATATGCTTGCACAACGTCCAATTTTGGAAAAACATGGAAATGAATTTATTCAAGATATTGAAAAATGGAAACAAAAAGCAAGAAATGTACTTGCAATTCAAAAGATTGCTCATACGCAGCAAGGTGTTATTTCCCATTACGGATTAATACCACGCCCGGTTGATAAAAGAGAAAATTACATCAAGCGTTGCGTTGCTTTGCCGGGAGATGTAATTGAAATTAAATCATCGATATTATACGTAAATGGTAAGCCAGCTTGGAAAGCACCTAATCAAAATTTACGTTATGACTTTGAATCGGGAGAAGATCTAAGAATATCAACACTTGCATCTATTGGATTATCTCAGGAAGAAGGTGATTATTACACGAATGACGAAGGAAGAGTAGTTCGGTTCCGTCACTACGTAGATACTGCCAAACA
>CBFGPJ010000618.1:0-2115 GCA_965650615.1 uncultured Fluviicola sp.
TATTAAATGCTTCATGACTTAAAAGTTTATAATTAGGTTTTCAATAGCAACTGCCACCGGTTTCCAGGATAATTTGTTGTTTGGATTATACAACAATACTGAAGTAGGACAGTTTCCGGAGTCATATTTCCCTTCAACCGTTTGGTTGGCAGGAATTTCAACCAATTTTCTTGCTTCCTGGCTGTTTCCACAGTTCACACATCCTTCGTTGTAATGAGCAGCTAAATTGTAAATTAATTTTACAGGCTTATTATTTGTGTTCTCTAATTTTACAAGTACAAATGTAAGTGGTTGCTTGCCTTCTGTCACAGTAGCTTTCTCTTCTTTTAGGTAAAACTTCACTCCTTTTACTTCTTTGAAGAAAGTCCATTCAGGTGTTATGGCATCTACAGGTATTCTTTCCTGAGAAAATGCTGTGCTTAAGCAAAGCAGCATCCCAACAAAAAACAATGTCGTCTTAACTAAAACATTTATTTTATTCATAATCTCAATTTTGATTCGTTGGTTATAAAACGAAAATATTAATTCATACGTTGCGTGAAGGTATATATAATTTGAAAAAATGTTTGTTTTAACAGAGCATTTCTGTTAAAATATCATGAATTTGATTCAAGCTGTTAGAAGTCTAAAGAATTATAGTGAAATAACACGTGTTTAGGGTCAGGGATTTAACTCATTTAAGCATGATTGAATAGTTGGAAATTCAAACCGAAATCCCTGATTGATTAATTTTTGAGGAAAAACATACCTGCTTTTTAAAATTAGCTCCGTTTCTGTTCCAAGAAGAAGCGCACCGAGTTTCAACATCCACTCAGGCTGATTCACAAAATAGGGGATATGCAGGCTTTTACGTAATTCTGTTTGAAAATCCTTATTCCGGACAGGATTCGGGGAACCTAAATTGTAAATACCTGAAACGGATTTTTCATATGCAAAAAAGAGAGCTCTGCAAAAATCAGTTATGTGAATCCAGCTGATGAATTGGTTTCCCGGTCCCATTTTTCCTCCCAGGCCAAAGCGGGCAAGTTTTTTCAATACCGGATAAACCCCGCCTTTTTTGCCTAAAACAATGGTAGAACGCACAAGGATTTGTTTGGTAGGAAGGTCCTTGAAAGCAAAAAATTCTTTTTCCCAGGCTCTGCAGACATTGACGGAAAATCCTTTTCCGATTATTCCAGCGTCCTCTGTGTTAGCCCGCTCCAGTGAATGTTCATAAATGGTGGCGCTGGCAATATTGATCCAACAAGCAGGTTTTTGCTCGCAATCCTGGATTGCTTCTCCGATAATTTTGGTACTGTCCAGCCTGGAAGCAAAGATTTCAGCCTTGTTCTTTTTGGTATACCTACAATTGACAGATTTTCCCGCCAGATTGATTACAAGATCAGCTCCTTCAAGATGATCGGCCCAGTCACCCAGGGTTTTGCCATCCCAAATAGCTTGTCGGGTTTGGGATGGTAATCCGGGAATAGGTTTCCTGGAAACTGCAATCACCTCAAATTCTTTTTGATATGTATTGACAAAGTCGATGATGGATTCGCCAATAAACCCGTTTGCAGCAAAGAGAACGATTTTTTTCATGGTCGTCGAAATTAAAGTTGGAATACGAGCGGATAAATACATACTCTGAACAGAATCCAGCTGAGACTCAGTTTCCACGTCCATTCTTTTAAATGGACACGTCTTTTGTGCTCAAAGAACATGAATGCAACTGTTATCCCGTAGCAGACAACCGCCAGAAACTCAACCTGGATTCCCGTAAGACTTACCAGCTGAATTCCAATACCGAAAAACAGGAGTATCAGTGCTCCTAGGAAAGAAGTGAAAACCAAATGTCCCAAATAGTCATAGCTGTTTTCTTGTCGGAAGCCGATGAACACAAGTGCCTGGAAACCGATTTGTGCAAGCAGGAGCAACAGATCATTTACGGGATTCATAACCAGGTAATCTGCCAGGAACCTTGTAAAATACCAATGAACGATCAGGTAAGTGAAATAGCTCATGGTACCGATAAAGATGGTTCTCCAAAGAACAGATTTAGCAGGTTCACATGCACAGCCGAAATTTCTTGGGGCGGCGGGAGCAACTATTCGTCTGTTATAGCTAAAGAATAAATAG
>CBFGPJ010000619.1:0-2108 GCA_965650615.1 uncultured Fluviicola sp.
ATTTCGTTATTTTTACCATTCAAATGAGTCGTATGGCACAAAAAAGTAAAGGACCGGCAACGTCAGCGTCTTTTTCACCGAAAGAGCATAAAAGAGCAACTATCAGCTACTGGCTGTTGGCTACTTTTCCGCTTTATTTCATCGGAGCATTGCTTTTATTCCAATCGGAAGACAATCTTCCTCCTGTTGCGATGCTTGACAACCCACCGGAATTATTGGCATCTGTTATCATTGCGGACGATGGTGAAACAGAATTAGGCCGTTACTGGAAGATCAATCGTACTTCTGTTGAATACCGTAAGATTAGTCCAAATGTAACCGACGCACTGATCGCTACGGAAGATGAGCGTTTTCACGATCACTCGGGAGTAGATTTCAGAGCAATCGGACGTGCAATTATTAATGTTGGAGGTGCCGGAGGTGCTTCTACGATTACCCAGCAGTTGGCAAAACAATTGTATACCCTTCAAATGCGCGAACGCGAAGAGTTTGCCCGTGCCAATGGGGAAGATGTGGAGAGCGGTTCTTCAGGAAGAATTGGCAGAATGTGGTCCCGACTCAATGAAAAAGCACGGGAAAACATTATTGCAACTCGTTTGGAAGCCCGTTTTACCAAAGAAGAGATTATCACGATGTACCTGAATCAATTCGACTTCCTGTATAATGCAGTGGGAATTTCGAATGCTTCTAAAGTATATTTCAATAAAAAACCAAGTGAGTTATCCAAAGAGGAAGCTGCAATGCTCGTTGGAATGTGTAAGAATCCGGCTTTGTATAACCCTTACACCTTCAAAATCAAGAATTACAGGCTTTCGCTGGCAAGAAATAAAGGTGTTGATCCTTCGGCAATTACCGCTTCTGAAATTGCAGATGCAAGAGCTGCCGACAGTATTCGTGCATTGACAAGACGCAACCAGGTTTTAAAGCAATGGCTTAAAAACTCGGATGAAGAAAATGAGGCTTTGCGTCAAAAGATCACACAGGCAGACTACGACCGATTAAGCAAAAAGCCATTGATCACCAATTACCAGGTAGTAGACCACAAACGTGGAATTGCTCCGTATTTCAGAGAATCCCTGCGAAACGAAGTAACTGAATTATTGAGTTCAAAGAAAGCAGACGGTTCGTTGGTTTACAAACGTGAAGACGGACTGCCGTATGATATTTACAGAGACGGATTGCGCATTTATACGACTTTGAATGCGGATATGCAGGAACATGCGGAATATGCACTTGAAAGACACTTGAGCGAAACATTGCAACCACAATTTGACAGAAATAACAAATCTGCAAAGAACTGGCCTTTCTCCAATTCACTTTCCACTGAAGAAGTAAACAGTATTTTAAAAGCGTCCATGCGTCGCTCGGATCGTTACCGGGTGCTTTCGGAAGCAGGTATGTCTGAAGAAGAGATCAAACGCATCTTCAATGAGCCAACCGAAATGAGAGTGTTTAGCTGGCACGGTGAACGCGATACGGTGATGAGTCCGATGGATTCAATCCGCTACTACAAATCGTTCCTGCAAGCCGGTTTAATCTCCATCGAACCAAGCACCGGGTTTGTAAAAGCATGGGTTGGCGGTGCCAACATTGATCATTTCGCATACGATCACGTGAAACTCGGAAAACGACAAGTCGGTTCTACCATCAAACCGTTTGTTTATGCTGCCGGAATTACAATGAATGTAGTAAAACCAGGGTTGGTCGTTCCAAATATTTCTTATTGTGTGGACTTATACGATCCCAACGGGAATCCGGATGGACAATGGTGTCCGCGAAACTCAGACGGCAGCGGAAACGGTGGAACTATCTCGATTCAAAAAGGACTTGCTTTGTCTAAAAACAACATCGCAGTTTACATCATGAAACAAATGGGTGCACTCGCAGGTCCGAAAACAGTAGCGAAACTCATGCGTGATATGGACATCGAATTGCGCGATCTGGATGTCGTTCCGGCAATGTGTTTGGGTTCCATGGACTTATCGCTTTACGAATTAGTGGGAGCTCAGGCTACTTTTGTGAACAAAGGGATTTTCAACAAACCGACAAGTATTCTTCGCATCGAGGATCGTTCCGGGCACGTTATTTACAGCGCGAAAACGGTTTCG
>CBFGPJ010000620.1:0-2104 GCA_965650615.1 uncultured Fluviicola sp.
AGAGATCGTATATTATCTTCAGTATATTGATTTTCAGCCATAATAACGGATTCTTTGCAAGTTACCAAAGATACTAACGGAAAGCTTTGTATACACCATGATTTATTACGAGTTATGAACGATGCGAGGTTAATTTCGTATAGAGAAATTATACCGTTTTTTCGGTATTGTTTAGACTTATTCTAAATAATACTTTTACCTCAAAAACAAATGCGATGTGTCATTACAAAACGATCAGCAACAATTCCTTCGGGTGCCTTATTCAATGTAAAAACTGCGAACAATTCCATCTGGGATTCGGAAACGTGGTACTCATCCTTTCTTACGAGGAATTTATCCGTTTTTCAGACCAGGTACACAACATCCATGCGATGCATTACGAAGAGAAAAAAGAAACCGGTGAAAAAATCTACATGCATACCGACACTTCCAAAATGGTTCTGGCTTTCAACCATAAAGAATGGATAAAACTCTATCAATTACTGGAAGAATCGCGTTTTATGCTCTACGCGAATGAACTGATCGAACAGGTTTAATTATTCCGCCTCAACCAACCTCTTTTCCAGAAAATAAATACCAGAACAGCAGTAAGCAGGATCATGAATCCCCAAACCATGAAATACCCGTTTCGTGATTTCAATTCCGGCATATTCTCAAAGTTCATACCGTATACCCCAACAATGAAGGTTAGAGGAATAAAAATCGCACTGGTTACCGTTAAGACTTTCATGATCTCATTCATGCGCTGACCCTGGATCGCATAATACAAATTTGCAATCCCATCGAGCATTTGTTTCTGTGATTCTATTTCATCGGTCAAACTGAAACAAGTATCCTTCAACTCCCTGAAGTAATGAATATTATCTTCAATGATCATTTCATTTTCCACACGGTCCAGCTGCCCCATCAGTTCTTTCATCGGGAAAACGATCTTACGCAGGTCGAGAAGCTTCCGTTTTTCCCACTCCACCTTTCGAAGCACTTCACTTCTTGGATTTCGAAGCACTATTTTATCCAACCTTTCAATGTTCAATGAAATTTCTTCAACTACTTCCGTGTAATTATCGATAATTGCTTCCAACATGCGGAACAAGAGAAAGTCAGGGCCTTTATAACGTACTTTTCCCCGTTTATACTCAATTCGTTCACGTACAGTTGGAAAATGGTCCGAGGACTTTTCCTGGAAAGAAATCAGGTAATTATCCCCGATAATAAAACTGATCCGCTCTTTTTTCAGATCATAGTTGTTCAATCCTTCTTTTGGAAGTGCAGAAACAATGCTGAAGAATACATAATCGGAATACTCCTCCAGCCGCGTCCGCTTGTTTTCTGCAAACAGATCTTCCTGAAGCAGTTTATCGATGCACAATTTGTCGCACAATTTCACAATCGCTTCTTTGTTTTTCATCGAATGAAAATTCAGCCAATAGGTCGAATTCATATCTTCAAACGGATTGAAGTGTTCTGCAAAATAATCTTCAGAATTCTTTTCGAGCGAAAAAACATCCGGATTATACTTATAAAGTTGTGCTACCTGAGACATGTAACGAAAATAGTCATTTTCGAATTGCGAATTACGAATTCCTAATTACGAATTGTGATACAACATATTTGAATCAATCGTTCTGACACATGAAAAACTTTTTTAAACGGATCTGAAGAAGAATTGTATCATTGAAAAAACAGCCTTATGAAATCACTTGCCATCATCTTAGTTTTAGCCCCATTTTGGACCATCTCTCAAACGGATACGCTTGTTGTAGAAATCATTTACGGATCAAAACCAAAAGCAGCCGGTGAAAGACATTGGTTTGGCGGAAAATTGGGTGGACACATCGGCTTGATGATCGGCAATGACAGTGTCATGCACTTTGTGCCGGGAGGAAGAGTTGCTGCAACAAACATTAACTCAGACACAGGGAAATACCTTATTTCGGGCAAGCGAAGTTTTTACAGAACTTTTTACTGCGATACTACCAAAACCTGCAGAATTTTCATTCCCATCACTCTTGCCCAAAAACAAAAACTAGTGAAAGATGCGACTCCTTTTTTGAAAGAGGGCCCGTATCCATACGCTTTCTTCGGAATGCGCTGTGCCGCAGCC
>CBFGPJ010000621.1:0-2100 GCA_965650615.1 uncultured Fluviicola sp.
TGATTTCTAGAAAATTCTTAGACTAAAATTTCACTTTGAGTTGCGAAATATAAAGACTTCCGCGAAGGTGCAATAGAACTTATCGGGAAGAACGGCTGTCGGGTCTCGATACTCATTTTCGTTCCTCAAATGAACTCGACGTGACAGCTACTTAAAAATAGTGTAGCAAGAAAGAGGCTTCTTTGTAACGAAAATCTTCAATTCGGAATTAGGCATTTGGAATTCGTAATTATCCATGTGGATAATAAGGAGAAATCATCAAATACACCACCACTCCGCTTGCAGCAACATAAAACCACAACGGCCAGGTAATTTTAGTCCACTTGCGGTGCTTGTCGTATTTTCCTTCCCAGGCATATAAATAAGAGAAAAGAACCATCGGGATAACCGCTACACTTAGAATAATGTGTGTGATCAGGATAAAGAAATAAGCAATTTTACCGGCAGAAGATAAGGTTGTGAGCTCATAAGTATCCAATTCACCGTTTCCGTTTAAATCACCGTATTTAGTTGGATCCGAAGTCATGTGATAAGCAATATAGAGCAGTAAGAACAAAACCGAAAGTCCCATACAAATTTTGATAATTCCTTCGTGGAGACTGATCTTTCTTTGTTTGATGGCAATTAGTGCCACAACCAAAAGAATAGCCGTCAGACCGTTGATACATGCATAGATGGACGGCAGAAAATGCCAGTTATATCCCTCGATCTTCACTTTAAACAAAGCTGCAACAACAAGTGGAATAACAATAGAAAGAACGATAATTAGTTTGCGAAGACCAGGTTTAGTGGTTTGTGTTGATTCCATATTCAATGTCTAATAATTTGCGTAAATCTTTGTTCAATTGGTCTACATCCTGAGTTTGTGTACCTCTGTAAACTCCTCTAACATATCCTTCCCTGTCGACCAGGACCAATCCGTCACTATGCGCAAAACCACCGGCAGCCATCGGATCTTTATCCGCATGTACCATAAAGTGCATCACACCCAAACGATGTGTTCTTGCCTCATCACCGGTAAAAAAATACCAGTTTTTTGCCTGGATTCCGTTGTTTTTAATGTAAGCCCTTAAAACGTGAGGCCGGTCTGTTTTGGGGTCAATACTGAACGACATGAATTGGACTTCAGAAGCAAGGTCTTTGGTGAGAATATTCAGCCGTTTCATTTGAGAGATCATCGGTGGACAGATACTCGGACAGCTTGTAAAGAAAAAATTAGCAATCCAGACTTTTCCTTTCATCGATTCCGAGGTAACCACAACGGAGTCCTGGTTCAAATAAGAGAAAGCTGGAATTTTGGGATAAACAGTATCAGCCGATTGAACGCCGTCTGTTTCTGAAAAAACAATGTCGTAGTTCCCGAAATAGGGAAGTGCTTTCGGTTTCTTTTCCGGTTCTGTTTTACAAGCTGTAACCAGGATCAGAATCAGCGCGACATGCATGATCAGTTTCATTTTTCCTTCGCTTTTCTGAGTTTGTAAGCCTTAATGTCGTATTCCTTATCCAGAAGTGCCATATGATCGCGCATCGTTCGGATAGTACCTTCAGTTTTTCCGGGAAGGACCATTCGCAAATGATTGCTCTTATCGGACAGAAGCATTAATTCCTGGAATCCAAATCCGCCGAAGTACTTTTTATCTTCCTGGAGCAGGGTTTGCCCATTGTGTTTGATGTTGTAAAGTGATTTTGCATCCCCTGAAACAACAATCCAAATGGAAGGGTCGAATCCTTCTACACGATCATTTAACATGAATTCAACCTCTTTGATACGTTTGTCCGGATTACCGGCACCATCGGTCAGAACAGAAACCAATTTCACATGACCGAGTTTTTTCTTGTTTTCACGAAGTCTTTGATAAATCAATTGGTCCAGATGCCAGATCGTAATACCGCAGGAATCGGGGCAAGAAGGTTGAATGGTCGTGTAAATAACGATCTTGTTCTTAAAGGAGTTATTGGTATAAACCTTTCCTTTCGAATCTGTAAAGGAGAATTTGGGAATTGCTCCGTAATCATCCAGCTCTTTGAATTTGTGTTCGCAACCCCGAGTGGAAATGAATATTAAAATAAGAGCCGGTCCGAATAGAAGCAGTAGTGCGA
>CBFGPJ010000622.1:0-2094 GCA_965650615.1 uncultured Fluviicola sp.
TGTGATCACACTTTGGTATACGGAAGAAATTGAATTGAAGAATCCGAATTGGTACAATACATTTAATGAGGTCCCGGGAGTTCTCCTGGCTTATTCCGTAGACCGTTTCGGTATTCGAATGGACTATAAGGCAACAAAGTTTATCCCGAAAGCAGACGAATCTAGTAAACAGTTGTTTACTTTGCCGGCAAAAGGCACATCGATCACATACGATGAGTACAACCAAAAAATGAATAGTTTATTTGCAACATTTGAATAAGAGAAAGCGAAGCTTTCGATTTAAATCCGCCACAGCGGATTAGCATAGTTTTAATTAAAACAAGTATTGGCCCCTTTACCTTTTATCGTTAGGTAAGATGTCACCCGGAATTTAAAAAGTACCTTCACCAAAAAAATGAATACATGAAATTTATCTGTGTTTTCAGTATCCTCATAATTACTGCATTTTCAGCATTTTCCCAAAAACCTTTTTCGGGTATCCTGAAATACAAAGCCACAGTTATGGCACCTGATTCAAATGTGGTTTGGAAATCCTGGAATGTAACACTTTATACCAATGATACTGTCGTCCGGGTGGAAACGGAAACGGAGCAATTCGGGGTACAGGTTTATATCCGGAACATGAATCTCAATAAAGCCTATTTGTTACTGGAACTGGATGGGAATAAATATGCTATTCATACGGATTTGTCTAAGAAAACCGATACTATCCGGAAAACATATACGGTTACCAAAAAAATGGGGTCAAAAAAAATCGCCGGACAAAAAGCAAAAAAGTACCTGGTGAAAGATGAAAATACGGAAGGGTTTTATTGTTATTTCTCAAAAAAACTGGGAAATAAATACCTCCAGGTTTATCCCGAAGTAAAAGGTTTGGCACTGGATTATTACATTCCTTCGCAGGATGGCTTGATCCACTATGAACTGATCGAGAAAAAAGACGAATCCGTGAATCGCGATTTGTTCGGAATTCCTTCGGATTATAAACGTATCAGCTTCGAGGAATTCATGCGTGCTTTCTATTCGAATAATGAACACTAGTTTGTTTATAGTTAAATCGAACGTCTTTAACCAAAGCTCTTTTATGTCGTTATCTTCGTAGGATACTTCGTGAAGAATGGCATTGGAAAACGAATACAGGCAAAAAAGCGAGCAAACAGCGGAAGAAAAGACAAAAAAAGATCCGAAAGGAAAGCCTGCGAAAGAACGCAAGCCTTCCGATAATGCATTGTTAGATCGTTTGTCGAATCGCTTCGATAAAAAAAGGTTCAAAACAATCCTGGGGATTGCGATGGTCTTATTTTCTTTTTTTACGTTCCTTTCCTGTTTTTCCTATTTTTTCACCTGGACCTCGGATCAGGACCGCGTCCTGGATGTTTCCCTGTTCGGTTTTCTTTTTGACAGTAATCCTGAACCGGTACAAAACTGGCTGGGTAAGTTCGGTGCCTGGATGGCTCATTTATTCATGTACCGGTGGTTTGGAGTGTCTTCTTTTGCCATATCATTTATCATCTTTTTGATTGGTTTCAAATGGACATTGAACATTCTGCTCCTTCCGATCAGACGATCTATCGCCGTTGCAGTGCTGTTTATGGTGTGGAGTTCGATTTTCCTCGGTTATTTTGTTGAACACATTGATTACCTGGGTGGAACGTTCGGTTTTGCAATCAATCAATGGCTGAAATTAACGATCGGAAGTTTCGGAAGTTTTGTTGCCATTGTTGCTTTGTTGTGGGTTGTCCTGGTGGTCTTGTTCAATGCGGATATTATGTCCTGGTGGAACCGTGCAAAGGGAGCTAAAGAATCCTTCTTCGAAGATGATGCGCCTGCTACAGCAAATAACATGACGGATATTCACGTGGTAAATACCATTCGTGAAGACCAGATCCGTAGTGATCAGGAAGCTGCAGAAGTTAACTTTGATGAAGAAGAGGAAGAAGATGAATCATACGGCGATGGCGAAGATGACAGCTTTATTGTGATTCAATCCGGAGCTGAAAAAGACGAAGAACCCGTGCTGGATCCTGAGGTGGAAGAGATAGTTGAAGACGAAGACGAGGACGAAGAAGGTGATTTCAAAGTAAGTATCGCTAA
>CBFGPJ010000623.1:0-2092 GCA_965650615.1 uncultured Fluviicola sp.
TCCCAGTGTCAACGAAGGGTGAATATCCGAATCTTCCAATGCTTTTGCCAAAACTACCGGGCTTACGCACAATGCTGCAATCGGTTTGCCAATATTTATGAGATTGACAAGCAGCAATTTCACTTCCGGTAAAATAGTACCTTCAGGACCTTCAAATGCCCATTTGGTAAAATTCTTTGCACTACCGAATCCTCCCGGAATAATCAATCCGTCGATGTCAGCAGGTTGAATATCCTGGATAGGAACAATGTTTCCACGCGCAATTCGTGCAGCTTCAACAAGCATGTTCCGCGATTCATTCATCGGTTCTCCTGTAAGGTGGTTAATTACATGAAACTGATCTGCATTCACACCGATGCAGGTGTAAGTATCTCCCGATTCGGAGACTGCGAGCATACTCAATACGGCTTCCTGGATTTCAGCTCCATCATAGACTCCGGAGCCCGAAAGTAAAATTCCAAAATTCATTTTGTTCTAATATTTATGATCAATTAAAGGTTCTAAACTTTGCAGTTCAAAAGTTTCCAAACTATTCGGAGCTTTAGCTCACAACCATACCCTGCAAAAACGCTTGGTGCACTTCGGTTCAATAATTTTTTCAATAAACCTTGCGCTCCTTGTCTTCTTTGTGGTTCAAAAAATAAAGGTCTTATCCTGCGAAGAATACTTTTCTTCAAAAATACAATTCTCCCGCTATTCCGTATCTTTGTTTCTATGGACAAACCAATAATATTTTACGATGGTGATTGCGGTTTTTGTAATAAGACCGTTCAATTTGTTCTAAATCATGAAAAAAACTCCGAAATTCATTTTTGTGCACTGCAAAGCGATTTTGCAAAAGCCTTTTTTGAGAAGTTGGGGATTCACGAAATAGACCTGTCGACTTTTTACTTTTGGGATGGCAAGAAACTCCACAGCCGGTCAACTGCTGCTTTAAAGGTTTTGAGTTATTTACGCTTTCCATATACTTTGGGTAAAATCGGCTGGATTTGTCCGGGATTCATCAGAGATTATATCTATAACCAAATTGCGAAACGGAGAATGCGATTGGCACCTTCTTTTTGTGCACTTCCAACCCCGTCACAGGCTGTCCGGTTTTTGTCCCAAAAAACGATTTAATTTTCACTTTCTATCAGGAAGTATCAAATAAAACCAGATGTTAAAATATGAATCGTTTTTGTGTAAACTCTTGTTAATATCATTCTGAAATTAGGAGTTGTGAAGGAAATTCTTTCCTTATTTTTGTCTTATGAGAATATCTGCTTCGATTTATTCGGATAAGAAACGCGAACTGTCGGAAACAATCAGGGATTTGGCCGCTCATCATGTAGATTTATTGCATGTTGACTGTAATGATGATCCTTCCGTTTTTGAAGATATCAGCAAAATCAGGACCTGGTGTAATATTCCAATCGATTTGCATATTATAACGAAAAATCCGTCAAGCTATTTTGACCTGCTTCGTGCAGTTCCTGTAGAATACGTGACTTTTCAACTGGAAGATCTGGAAGAGGAATTACTGATACCGTCTGATATAAAAGGGAAGAAAGGCCTGGCAATTATTACACCGACTCCCATTGAAACCTTTGACAGATACAGTAATTTCGACTTTATTTTGATCATGGCAACGATCCCGGGGCAAAGTGGCGGTGTTTTTGATGCGGTCAATTTTAAGAAGATCCGTGATTTTCAAAAGAAATATCCATCGAAATCCGTTCATGTGGATGGCGGGGTAAACGGAGAAGTTTCCTTTATTTTAAGAAATATGGGAGTGCACACCTCCGTTTCAGGGTCTTATTTATTCAATGCGCCAAGTGTTGGTCATGCCTTGATGGATTTGACCAAACGCAATGTGGATTCTCAATTCCTGGTCAAGGACTTCATGATCCCGTTGACAGAATCGCCTTCCATCGGTGAGAATGCTTCGGTTTCGGAAGTTTTGAACGCGATCGAAGACGGAAAGCTGGGCTTTACCTTAGTGGTGGATGAAACAGCTAATTTAAGAGGTTTGATTTCCAATGCGGATATCCGGAAGAGTTTGATCCGTACCCATGGAAACCTGAATAACGAATCTATCGCTGAAATCATGAAT
>CBFGPJ010000624.1:0-2090 GCA_965650615.1 uncultured Fluviicola sp.
TTTATACACTATATTTTTACATTTTCAATACCCATGCTCCCGGAACGGAACTTTGAATGTTTGCCGCCTCAGCAGTTGCTTCATTCAGCGTTGCAAATCCTTTCACACTTACACGGTACATGCCGTTATTCATCGTTACGGAAGCTTCTCCAAATCCTTTGGATTGAAGTTTTCCTGCTAATTTATTCGCGTTGGCTTCTGATCCGAAAGAACCAGCGATTACATGGAAATGCTTTGAGCCATCGAAACTTGCTGCAGAAGTTGTCTTCGGAGTTTTTGTTACAGGTTTTTTATTCACCGTTACCGTAGTTTTCGGTTTTGGAGCAGGAGTTTCCTTCTTTGGAGTTACTGTCTTTTTCGGTTCTTCAACCGGTTTTTCAGCCGGAACCTGATCTTCAACAACCTGTACTTCATCTTCCGGGATCGGTTCGGATGCTGTGGACGAGTCTGCATTTACACCCGGATCTTCCTCTAATTGTTTGACTTCTTCACTGCCTTTTGCTACATCATCATTTTCACCTGCCAGGTCAGCCAGGATCGGGAAGTCTTTTTTCAGGCTATCGAATTGAATCGCAACAAACGTTCCTGCTCCCAGGATCAATACGAGGAATCCCCATAAAATATATGCAAATACGGAAGTCTTCTTTTTTTCTTTTGGAGCTTTGGGTTCTTTAACCGGTTTTTCCTTCTTAACCGATTCCTTTTTTGCTTCCGGTTTTACAGGAGCAGGCTTCGGTTCCACCGTTTTTGGTCCTTGTGCCATCGCTGAAGCTGTGGGCGACATGCGATCAACTACCGGCGGAACAATTTTTTCTGTTTTCGGTTCCTCAACTTTTGGTGTTTCAACAACCGGAGGAGCAATTTTCTCCGCTTTCGGTTCTTCTTTTGGAAGTTCTTGTTCCTTCGGTTTTTCATCCTTGACAGATGAAACCTCAGTCTTCGAAAGCGGTGCTTTCTCTTCTTTTTTTGGTTCTTCCTTAACCGGTTCAACGATAGGAGTAACAGGAGTCTCAACTACCGATTCCTGTTTAGGAGTATCGTCTGTTTTTTCCTGTCCGGCATTAGCCGCCGACCACGCTTCGAATGCAATTTCTCCGTCCACTTTTACAAAGCGCCCGAATTGGTACATATCGTAGGAATTTCCTTTGTCTAATTCCGCTGTTACTTCACGCACGAATTTGGAGATCATGTTCGATGCATCGTTTAACTCCATGTTTTCCTTACTGGCAATGTGCTTTGCTAGCGTACCATCATCAAACTTTAAATAAGGCATAAACAGAATTTCACCGGTGCTTTCATTGGTAACGGTTAGTGCTCCAAGCCCGGGAATAATCAATGTTTTGACTTCTTTTAATAGTTGCAGTAAGTAATTGTTCATGATGTGAAGTTTTGTTCTAATTTACAATTTTATCCAAATACGGATGAAAAAGTCATACTATCTTTTAATCGCACTCCTTTTTCGGTTTGTTCTACGGTACAACATTCATTGACGCTGTCGTGTTCTAAAAATAATACAAACTCCTGACTTGCAGCATTTTCAAGAAATGTTCCTTTTTCACCTAAAGTAATTAAAGGCCTGGTGTCATATCCCATAACGTAAGCAAGCGGAATATGCCCGGTACTTGGCAACAAATCAGCCATAAATACGAGTGTTTTATCCTGGTAGTGAATGTGTGGGACCATCATACTTTCCGTATGACCGTCGACAAACAATACATCAAAATTGTTGAATACGGATTTGGTATAATTTCCTGTACGTTCCACGAACTTCAGCTGACCACTTTCCCGGATAGGTAAAATGTTTTCACTCAAAAAGGAAGCTTTTTCGCGGGCATTGGGTTCTGTTGCCCACTTCCAATGATTTTCCGTACTCCAATAAGTTGCATTTTTGAAAACAGTTTCCAGTTTTGTCCGGTCAGAGTTCCATTTGACAGCTCCGCCACAATGGTCGAAATGAAGATGGGAAAGAAAAACATCTGTAATCTGGTCCAGGCCAAATCCGAGTTTGTTCAGACTTTGTTCCAATGTTTTAGTGTCTGCCAAATAATAATGTGAAAAGAATTTTTCAGTTTGTTTGTCACCGATTCCGA
>CBFGPJ010000625.1:0-2090 GCA_965650615.1 uncultured Fluviicola sp.
ACGTAGGGGCGCGATTAATCGCGCCCCTACGTGTTTATAATTCATTTAATTTAGCCTAATTTCAATACCAAATCAATCAAACGGTTCGAAAAACCGGCTTCATTATCGTACCACCCTACAACCTTGACCATATTCCCGATCACCGAAGTCAACTCGCTATCAAAAATACAGGAATTCGGATCACCCAAAATATCTACGGAAACGATCGGATCTTCCGTATAGCGAAGAATTCCTTTCAGATTCGAAGCTGCTGCTTTTTGAAATGCGGTATTGATCTGTTCTACAGTTGGTGGATTCTCTTTCACAATAACTGTCAAATCAGTCAATGAACCATCCGGAACCGGAACACGCATTCCGCATCCTCCCATTTTCCCATCCAGTTCAGGAAAAATACGTGTAATTGCTTTTGCAGCACCGGTGGATGTCGGCACAATGCTTTGAGCGGCTGCTCTGGCCCTTCTCAGATCTTTATGCGGACTATCATGCAAACGCTGATCCGATGTATAACTGTGAATGGTCGTAATATATGCCTCCTCGATATCACAAAACTCTTTTAAAACTGCTACTAACGGTGCAGCAGAATTCGTTGTACAGGAAGCATTACTGATTATCCGGTGCTCATCTGTGATCAAATGATCATTGACCCCGATTACCACGTTAAAAATATCATCCCCAACAGATGGTGCACTTAGAATTACCCGTTTTGCACCCGACTTTAAATGAACTCCGGCCTTTTCAGAAGACAGGAACAATCCTGTTGATTCAATGACGATATCTACCCCCAAATCTCCCCACGGAATTTCTTCCGGGTTCTTGTGTTGCAAAAATTGTATTTTATGGGTTTGGTTAAATACCAGTTGATTTTCCTTGATTTCAAATTCATCCTGCATTCTTCCATGAACAGAATCGTATTTCAATAAGTGAACCAGGGTTTCGATCGGTGCCAGATCATTAACAGCTACCAAATCAATTTGCGGGTTCATCAAAGCCAATCTGCTAAAGTAACGTCCGATTCTTCCAAATCCGTTAACTCCTACTCTTATACGTTGTTCCATTTGTTTTTACTGTAAATTTTTGATTAATGTGTTTGTAAATCCTGGTTGAAATTACAAATAAAAAAAGCCCTGACATTTTCGTCAGGGCCTTTTTAACATCATTTTATTTAGTGGAAGACTTGAACAAATCCTTGTTTTTTGACTTCTTCACCTGTTAGCAGTTTGGCAGTAAAGTTATAGAAGTAAGTTCCTTCGGAAACAATTTCTCCGTTTGGATCTCTTCCATCCCATGCGTTTGCAACATCATCGATTTCTGCAACCAGGTTACCCCATCTGTTCACAATAGTCATGTGGAACTCTTCAACTCCGTCATAGGAAAGAGTGAATTTATCGTTTCCTACCGTTGATGATAAAGTGATAATGTTCGGAGCATTAATATAACATGTTTTACCCTCAATGACCATCGTTTCAGAATGTGTATTACATTCGTTCGATACTGTAACAGTATAAACGCCAGGTCCCGCGGTAATATTAGGTCCGACTGCACCATTACTCCATACATACGAGTCATTTTGAGGATAAACCCCGCAGGAAGTGGTAAGCTCTACTCCGAAACAAACCACCGTATCTATAGTTGTTACAAAAGCCCAGTTAATAAATTCAAGATTGGTGGTTCTTGTACCACAAACATTATCCGTATAAACAATCTGGTAAACTCCTGGCTGATGACTATTATTTGTAATCAACGGATTCAAAATCGTAGGATCAGAGAAATGAACACTGGTATCCGCACATGACCAAACTCCTCCGCTCGGTGAAATTGTTCCCTGAACCTGGTAAACGAAATCACATGCAATGGTATCATCAAAAATAACCGGAGACAGGATGCTTACAACTGTAAAAGTCGTATCGTTCGAACAAACACCGCTTGAATCAACAATATGAATGGTATACGTTCCTGCGATTAGATTTTCTGTAAAGTTCGTTCCGATTGTATCCGCGTTCAATATCCAGTCTGCAGATGAAAGTGCCGCAGAATCCGGAATAGTCAAAGTAGTATGTAAATCATCCGTACAATAAGTATAAGACCCCTGC
>CBFGPJ010000626.1:0-2083 GCA_965650615.1 uncultured Fluviicola sp.
ACAAGGTTTCATCGGTTTTCAGCGTTGGAAAATAAGGTTCTTTATACAATAAAGTGCTCGTTTCCGGCAGAGCTTTGAGGTTCTTTATATTGCAAAAAAGAAGCTGTTCTATCTTTCCGAATTGCAATTTTTCAGCCTGGATGTTTTCCGGCCAGTTTAAGTTTAAACGATCTATTTCCAATCGATTGGTTTGATAATCGGGCATCGAAAGTTTCCCGAAAATATACCAGTAATGTGCTTTTGACATTCTATCGGGATGCAGGTAGCCTATTGAAAATTGTCCTGATTGCAAAACGGATAAGCCAAGCGTAAAAAAAACGAAAATCATCAATATATACGACCTGATTTTGGTCTTTCCCAGGTAAACAAGGGCAAAACCCAAAGGTAAAATCAACAATGGATATAAGTCAACCATTGCCCTTGATCCGAATGACGCTGCATACCACCAGCATTCCCAGGAAGCAAAGATCCAAATTGCCAGAAGAGTCGATCCAAGAATTGCCCAAAACAAGTCTTTTCGCTGCCTGTAAAGCTGAACAAAACCGGGAATTAACAATAAAAATACCGGGCTATACAACAACCAACCTTTTTTGTAGCTAAAGAGAAAATCAAACACATGCGGATCTATCATTACCACTTCTTCCACATGCATATTCAGGATAAACCAGCTTCCTCCCATGATTTTCCAATAGATCACTTGCGGTAAATTGAATAACAAACCCGATAGGGGAAACAATAGAATGGATTTCCAATAGGCAAGTTTAGTGGCATAAACCTTTCTCAGCATGATGAGGGGTAAAAGACCCAATAACACATGGGTAGGCCTGATGGAAGAAATCAGGCCCAGAGCCAATGCAGCAATCAGGAGATGCTTTTTCTTTTTCAGTTCTTTGAATTTCAGCAAAGAATAGAATAGCAAAGCAACCAATGCAAAGAGGTAAATATGTTGTAACTGGTACTCATAAATTGCCGTAGCCGCAAAATTCGTCCCGAAATAAATCATCAGGAGCAATAAA
This sequence comes from uncultured Fluviicola sp., assembly GCA_965650615.1. Classification (GTDB taxonomy): domain Bacteria; phylum Bacteroidota; class Bacteroidia; order Flavobacteriales_D; family Crocinitomicaceae; genus Fluviicola. Next base: position 1,017 of record CBFGPJ010000626.1, read on the forward strand.
GAGCTAATCTGATCCGAGAAAAACAGTTGAAGGATCTTATTCAGGAAATAGATTCCCAATAAGATGAAAAACAGTGCGTTGAGCAAATAAGCAATATGATAAGGTTTACTGAAACCATCTTTCGAATACCCCAAAAACTTTGCAAATGCATGCCCTACCGCATAAGCCGGAAGTTCCAGATACGCTTGTCCCATATGGTAGATATTCAGCGATTGGCCGTTATCCATTTCTTTTAACTGATAAGCGTAAGTTCCGTCACAATACTTGTCCTGAACAGCTTGAATTTCGGCTTGCTTAAGGTTTAAATTCCGATATTGGAACAATTGGGTCAGGTACATATAATACCCGTATCCGTCATACGCACATACACAGGTTGATTCTCCTGTAACTACTTTATTGATCTTTCCTGAAAAAAACAGTGTAAAAACACTAACGATCAACAGAATGGTTATTTTACGGATATTCTTCTTCAGGAAATTAAACATTCAATTGGTGTTCAATAAAGTCGATCAATGTATGAATTACTTTGATGTGGATTTCCTGAGCGCGATCAGCATAATTTGAATGGGGTGCCCGGATTTCCACATCACAAAGTTCAGCCATTTTACCACCGTCTTTTCCGGTAAGCCCAACGATTTTCATCCCTTTTGCTTTGGCAACCTCAATAGCCCGAAGTACATTTTTTGAATTCCCGGATGTCGAAATGGCTAACAGTACATCACCATTCTGGCCCAAAGCTTCCAGGTAACGCGAAAAAATGAATTCGTAACCGTAATCATTTCCAACGCAACTGATGTGAGACGGGTCCGAGATACTTAAGGCCGGAATTGCTCTCCGGTCATCACGGTATCTTCCTGTTAATTCTTCTGCAAAATGCATTGCATCACACATAGATCCGCCATTTCCGCATGAAATGATCTTACCGCCCGAATTTATTGCCGAAACCATTAAATTTCCAGCGTCCTGAATCAACTGATGATTCGTTGCGTTGTTAAATTTTTGCAAAATTTCCAGCGCTTCGTTAAAATGGTCTGCTATTTGTTTCATGCCTCTACAAATGGGATTGT
>CBFGPJ010000627.1:0-2074 GCA_965650615.1 uncultured Fluviicola sp.
CAGAAAATGTCCAAACAGGATATCCGGAATGTGGAACTGGGATTTGCTTCAGTTGAAATGGCGAAAGGTGGAATCTCTGCTCAATTATACCGCATGCGCAGCCAATTGAGAGATTCAGAAGATCCGAACGGAAAATCGCTCCTGGAGAAAATAGAATCCCTGAAAGCCGGCATTACCATCATAAAGGAACATCCGATAAGCGGTGTTGGTGTCGGTGATATGAAAGCGGCCTTTGCGCAAGCATATAAAACCAATCATTCTAAACTGACAATTGAGAATCAGCATTTGACCCATAATCAATTCCTGACGACCTGGATCGCTGCGGGGATCGCTTGTTTTATTGCTTTCACGGCCCTGTGGTTTATCCAGCTTGCCACTGCTTTAAGGATCAATGCATTCGAATGGACCGGATTCCTGGTAATCACCATGCTTTCTTTTCTGATAGAAGATACCTTGCAGACCCAAACAGGCGTTGCATTTGTCGCGTTCTTTTTTGCGTTCTTTATTACGGGAAGAAACTTGTTGTATAAGAAATAGTTCAAATGTTCAAATTGAATTTTAAACTCCTTTGAACATTTAATATTCACGTAATCCGTCGGGTATTGCTTCTTGACTTTGAAAGATTTACTTTTGCACCAAAATTGAGTATCCATGCGTTTCGAACTAACGAAAGAATTTCTAGAGCGCATCCGGCAAGCTATCGCGTCGGAGGATGATCAATGGATCAAACAGCACATTACCGATCTTCACTTTGCTGACATTGCTGAAATCATGGACGAATTGTCCATGGAGCAATCCAAATACCTGTATTACCAATTGGATGAAGAGCTTCAGGCCGATGTTTTGATGGAGTTGGAAGAAGAAGTGCGGGACCGTTTCCTTGCTTCGCTTTCTACCAAAGAAATGGCCGAGCAATTGGAAAACCTGGACTCGGATGATGCTGCGGATATCCTTGGAGAACTTCCCGATGAGAAAATCCAGGAGGTTATCTCACAAATGGAAGATGACGATGCAGCTGATGATATCGTTGACCTTTTAAATTATGATGAAGATACGGCCGGAGGACTCATGCAAAAGGAGTTTATCCAGGCTAAATTGGATTGGCCTGTAAATCGTGCACTGGTAGAATTGCGCAGACAGGCAGAAGATGTGGAGCAGGTTTATACGATCTATGTAATTGATGACCTGAATAAACTGGTCGGAGTGCTTTCCCTGAAAAGATTGCTTTTTGCAAGTCCTAAAACACCCATTCGCGACCTTTACGAAGGGAAAAACCTGATTTTTGTTACTACGAGCGATCCTTCTGAGAAGGTTGCAAAAGTGATGGAAAAATACGACATGGTTTCAGTACCGGTTGTGGATTTGCAAGGGAAATTGGTTGGCCGTATTACGATCGATGACGTAGTCGATGTGATCAAGGAGGAAGCAGACAAAGATTTCCAATTGGCATCGGGGATCTCGGAAAAGGTGGAATCCAATTCGAGCGTTTTCCGGATTTCAAGAGCACGTCTGCCCTGGCTTTTGATCGGAATGCTGGGAGGAATCCTGAGTGCCCAGGTTATTTCCCGTTTCGAAACAAATATTACACATCTTCCGGCATTGGCATTCTTTATTCCGTTGATTACGGCGATGGGAGGAAATGTTGGTGTACAATCTTCCGCGATCGTGGTACAATCATTGGCGCGTGGAAATGATCCTTTTGACAGTATTCTTTCGAAAGTTGGAAAAGAAGCCATTGTAGGGCTGGTAAACGGTTTGCTTTGTTCTTCGCTGATCTTTGGAATCTCTTACTTCTTCAATGATTACCGTTTGGCCCTGGTTGTAAGTATTTCACTATTGACAGTAACAATCTTTGCTGCCATCTTCGGTACTATGATTCCCCTGATCCTGAATCGCTATAAAATTGATCCTGCATTGGCCACGGGGCCTTTCGTTACTACGACAAATGATGTATTGGGACTTTTTATCTACTTTACAGTGGGCCTTTTATTGTTGAATTAATCCGCTGTTTTTCAACTGCTTGAAATTTATTTTCTGAAATAAATTCATTTTTTTTCGCTCTTCAAAATCCAAA
>CBFGPJ010000628.1:0-2069 GCA_965650615.1 uncultured Fluviicola sp.
TGCTAAGAGCACAAACAGTGCTAAAGCAAGAATTCCAAGGATTTTCTTCATGATCTTCAGTTTAATGGTTCATACTAATTGTAACTTCTATACAAACTTACTACTTTCAACGTTATATTACAGGATATTCTGGAAATTTGTGAAAGGAAATAATTGATTTCGAGGGTTTAAGCAACTAATTAAAACTAAAAATATAAAAATTGAAAGAAAAACTGCGCTTACGCTTGTTTGTATCAAAAGCTTTGCTTTCTCTTATTCAACAAAAATGGCTGGCCGGTCTTTTGATCAGCTTATCTATTTTCAGTTCCCAAATCCTCCATTCCCAAAAAAGTATTCATTTCCCGGACCCGAGCTTTAAAAAGATCAGCAAGCGCACCAGTTTTGCTTATTCGGATAGCCTTTCCCTTCAAAATCAACTTCGGGATATCCGGTTTCTGGCTTACAAAAAAGGCTACCTCACTTTCGGAATTGATTCCATTATCCGGGTTGACAGTCTTCAGAGTGAAGCTTACTTCACACTTGGTTTACGCTACAAAGAATTAAACCTTTCCATTTCCGATAACAGCAAACGTGCACTGAGGGAAATCGGGATCAGCCCGAGAACCATTGAAACACTTCCTCCCACTCCTTCGGAAATTTCCAGGAACCTGGAACGCGTTCTTCATGAATTTGAAATAGCAGGTTATCCTTTTGCACGAATTTCATTTGAAGATCTGCGTGTTGAGAAAGAAATCCTTTTTGCGGAACTGATTGTCACACCGAACTCGCGGGTAAAATGGAACGAACTCATCGTTTCCGGGAACAAGGTGAAACTATCCAAAAAATACCTGGAGAATTTTCTGCACATTGAAAAAGGCGATTGGTACAACCAGGAACAGGTGAATCTGATCAATACACGTCTTGCCCAATTGATCTTCGTAAAACAAACCAAACCGGCAGAAATTTTATTTACCCCGGAAGGTGCCAATCTTTATTTATACATCGAAACAAAACCCGTTTCGTTATTCAACGGAACCATCGGACTCCAACAGGACCCAATCAAATTAAAGTACCAGCTTACCGGTGATTTACGGCTAAAGCTTCAGAATGCTTTCAAACACGGAGAATTGTTTGACCTGAATTGGCGTTCCATCCAACCAGGAAGTCCGCAATTGAAAATCCAGGCAGCTTACCCGTTTCTATTCAATACTCCTTTTGGATTGGACGGACAATTTTCCCTGTTCAAACGGGATTCGACCTTTTTGGAGTTAAAAACCAGCATTGGTGTAACTTACTTCGTTTCAGGAGGAAAAACCCTGACCGGATTTTACAAGAACCAACAATCCAACCTGCTTGGGGCCGCGAATACCGGGTTAACGTACGGAACTTCCAGGAGTAACCTGTACGGACTTTCATTCCGCAATCAAACCGTAGATTACCTGCCCAATCCGCGAAAAGGATTTATCTGGTACCTGGAAGGAAATATCGGAAAACGGACCCTGATAAAAGATACCCTGACCAATCATTACCTCATCTATGGCGGGAAAGTCCAAATCGAATACTATCAATCGCTTGGAAAACGGTTTGTACTAAAAACAGGTCTGATCAGTGAATCGTTTTACACCAACAACATTCAGCAAAACGAGTTGCTGCGTTTCGGCGGAAACCTTTCACAACGCGGTTTCATGGAAGATGAGTTATTAAGTACTTTTCGTGCAACACTCACCATTGAACCCCGGTTCATCCTCGATCAGAATTCCTATTTGTTTGTTTTCTACGATCAAAGCTGGTATGAGCGCAACGTACAACTCTACCGGCACGATTCTCCGAAAGGCTTCGGTGCAGGACTTTGTTTTGGCACGAACATCGGGATTTTCTCATTGACCTATGCCCTGGGACAGCAATTCTCCAATCCGATCCTGTTCAGGGATTCGAAGGTGCATTTTGGGTATGTCGCTTACTTCTAATTATAATTGATCCTTTCAAATTTTCCTAAAATCAATTAACAGAACACTTTAATCAATCCATTTGATCCCGTTTCTTTTTTTGGTTAACTTAAAACTCTGATGAACTACTTATGTATATCGAAC
>CBFGPJ010000629.1:0-2065 GCA_965650615.1 uncultured Fluviicola sp.
CGTCTGGGTATTGTGGAATTGGTTATAAAACAGCAGGGGCGCGATTAATCGCGCCCCTGCTGTTTTTATTTGAAAAGATTAGTTCTTAACGAAACGTGTGCTTGAAATCTGGCCATCCATGGTTACTTTCACCAAATAGATTCCTGCATTCAGATGAGCTACATCAATTGTTTTAGTTGATCCGATTTCACTTGAATACACCTTGTTTCCAAGTAAGTCAACCAATTCAACCACTGCCTGTTTTCCATTGTTCAATTGAATGTTCAACTTATCGAAAGCCGGATTCGGATAAATAGAGAACGTATTGTCAAATTCTTCCAAACCTAAAGACTGGCTCTGAACATGAATCGGAATGGATTTCGTTGTTGTCGCTACCGGTGTTCCATTGTCCGTTGCAGTAATGATCACGTTGTACATTCCCGGAGGAACCAAAGTTGCATCAAAGGTAATATCTACCGTTACAAACTCATTTCCAATCGGTGTTTGTGTTACTGTAATTGCATTTGGATATGCCGGACAGGTTACATCAACCTGTAATGTCTGATTGATTTCAGGAGTTGCAACCATTACCGTAAAATCAGCCGTATGAATAGACTTCAGAGTATCTCCCGAATACACATCGATTGTATCACAGATTCCTGCTGCAATTACCATTGGAGGTGTATTGGAAGAACTTGCTCCTGCAACATTGAAGTACATTTCCATATTGTCGAGGAAATCAATCTGATCCGAATTGTTATATGGCCCGTCAAAACCGGTCCCCGGCTGGTCAAATCGTCCTACCTGGAAATAGTCTATTCCATTTCCGTAGTTTACCCCCACGGTGGCCGGAACTCCTCCGTAACCTGCAATTCCGCCAGAAGCATCACCTGTTGTCCATTGCATATCCTCATAACAGAAAGAAACGTTATTTCCAATCGGAATCAACGGATCTGTCCCATCCGAAATGATCAACTGGAACGTATTTGTTTTGTCTCCGTGCGTATTAAAGTAACCTACATGATCCCAAACAACTACCAGCGCATTTGGAGTCATTTTGTACCAAACATTCCCGATATTTCCCATGAATGTTGAATCACGCGTATCCACATCACCCCAGAAAGGTGCAATCATATTGTAAGTCGAATCGGGGAACGGGTTTGCCGTGAATGTACTGTATTGGTACTGAAAAGAAATATTTCCGTTATTATTGATATACAATGAATTATATGTATTTCCATAAAAATCAAAGGTAAACGGAAGCGTGATCAGGTTTGAATAGTAATCATCATTTGGCAGCATTGCCTGAATGAATGTACTATCAAGCGGGACCATACAGTTACAAACACCATTTTTTTCCTGGGAACCCGAGTAATGTACCACCGGATTCTGCGTATTTGAAGTCAACTGATAATTTACGGAAGGGTCCAACGTTCCGTTCATCTTCATCTGATTGTAGGTTTCCTGGGAAATCAATTGGGTATTTTGACCGAATGCAAGGCATGATGTCAAAGAAATGAATAGGATTAATCTTTTCATAAGTACAAGTATTATAGCTTATTATGAAAACGAAGCTTTAAATGAATGGTTGGCTGACAAATTGTTTTAATTCAAGGTCTTAACGGAATGAACAATTGGAAGATCAATTATTAACAATTTCATTAATTCTGATACAAATAATACCTCATAGAGGATAAGAGTACACTTATCCTTCCTTTACCAGGGTAACTTTTAATCCTAACAGCTAATAATTAGTTGTCTTTGATTGACTTCAAAGCCACTTTCGCTATCGCACTATTGGAAATGGTCGTTTCCTGGGATTCAATAATTTCCGAAAGCAGTTTTTTAGCAGTCTCCTTATCGCCTCTTTCGCTAAAGATCATGGCTTTATTCAAAAGTAAAATTCCTTTTGTTTCACGGTCCGGATTTCCGGCAAGTCCCTGTTCAATCGAATATAAACGCTCTTCCGGATCTGTTTGCAGGTAAGCAATTTCTTTCCATGCCGGAGCAAAGGCAGGAACATTGTCTACGATCTGTTTCGCGATATGGTACTTTTTTTCAGGTTCATCCGTCCACTCGATCTGCA
>CBFGPJ010000630.1:0-2057 GCA_965650615.1 uncultured Fluviicola sp.
CTTGTGGAGTTGGAACGATTGGAATTGTGGATTTTGATGTTATTGAACATTCCAATTTGCACAGGCAGATTCTATATGGACCGGAAGATGTGGGGAAGAAAAAAGCAGAAGTGGCAAAAGAACGTGCCTTGGCACAAAATCCGGATACATTGATTGAGATCTTTGATTGCGCTTTAACCGATGACAATGCCGAATTCATCCTTTCCCAATTTGATTTGGTCATTGATGGCTGCGATAATTTCCTGACGCGTTATACGGTGAATGATGCCTGCGTGAAACTTCGTAAAACCTTGGTTTACGGCAGTATACTTGGGTTTCAGGGACAATTGGCAGTATTCAATCACCGGGAAAGTAAAAACTTGCGGGATCTTTTTCCGGAACCTCCGAATGCCGAAGATGTCCCGAATTGTTCGGATAACGGTGTGTTGGGTGTTGTTCCCGGAATTATCGGGACTTTGCTGGCCAACGAAGCTTTAAAATGTATCCTTGAGTTGGAAATCAATCTCAATACTTTTCATATTTTCGATTTGTTGAGTTTGGAAATGACGAAGCTGAGGTTTTAGGCAATAAATTTTAACCACATAGGAGATACATAGTTTACCACGAAGATACAAAGGACACGAGGTTTTATCTTCCGTAGAGGGTTGATTGATCGCGGGACTTCGCTAGCTCAGTCATGAGAATTAACCACACATAGGTACGTAGTAAAATCCTATCATTTTACCACAAAGAACACCAAGCTCACAAAAGCGTTGGGATTAACCCTAAATAAACACGATAGAAAACTATGTGCTCTATGATTCTATGTGGTTTACGCGAAATTTAATCAACCTCTTCCATGGTTTCATTATTCTCTTCCTCACTTTCCAATCTCAGCCAGTACTGGGTTTTTGAACTTCCACCACGCACTTCTACCGCATCCGGAATATTGTCTTCAAAGAAATAAGTAATCTCACTGTTCGGCAGGAATACTTCCAAAGCGGAATAAGGAGCTACTTCATGGTCGCCATTAGCACTTACACTAGTTGCATCATCGGTGTAAATGATCTCTTCCAGGATCAATTTGAATTCGGATTTATTTATAACATTGACGCGATCAAAACGACTGGGAGAAATGGTGATTGTTTTTCCATTATCCATTAATTGTTTCGTGCTTCCAAGTAAATAGAACTCTTCATAAAGCAGGTCTCTTTCAACGAGATAAATTTTCGAAAAAGCAAACTGTACGGCAACGAAACCAACCACACCCACAACCATACTGATCACTGTTTTCTTTTTAGACTCCAGACGTTGTTTGATCAGGTAGAAACAAAGAGCAAACAGAAGGATTCCTGCTGCGCCTTTGATGATTAAAAAAGTAGTAGGAGAAATCAGCATCCTTGTTATTTTTTAGGATTTTCTAATTGAAGTCCGCGGAGAAAATTCCGTAGGAACTGGTCTCCGCAAACCCGGTAATGCGGATGTTTCGGGTCCCTGAAAAAGGCATTCAATTCCGGTTTTCCAATACGGATATCTGCTTTTTTAAGGGTTTCAACAATGTCATCGTCTTTGAAATTCAATGCAATCCGTAATTTACGGAAAATGATATTGTTGGTCAGTTTTTCTTCCGCTTCAGGGATTTTACCATCTTTCAAACCTCTTTTTTCTACAATGAAACCGTTCAAAAGAGCGGCTAAAGCTTGATCCGGCATTGCTTTGAACCCTTCATATTGCTCCTGTTTCATCCAGGCAAAAATATCCAATGGAGAGACGATGAATTCTACCGATTTGAAGAGATTTCCGATTTTCTCTTCGTCCCATTGATAAATTTTACGCAGCTTATAAAAGATGTAATTATTGTCCATGGAGCAAAGGTAGAATAAAACCGGTTAGTAGAATGGGTCCGAAACCGATCAGTCTTTGATTTCATTCAGGAAAAGATCGTTTTTAATTCCCCAGGTTTCAAAAGTTTGGATCAGTTCTATTACAAGTGATTGAGGTGTTTTGATATTCGTTTGCAGATTCTTTTCTCCATCATCAAACTTCAGCCAGGCAATATTTTGATTGATTCCCTCGTA
>CBFGPJ010000631.1:0-2057 GCA_965650615.1 uncultured Fluviicola sp.
AGAGGACTCAATATATTATGAATTCATTGATACTAAAAACTCTTCGTTGGAACGTGTATTCTCCATGTGTCCTTTTACGAACTCCATAGCTTCCACCGGGTTCATATCTGCAATAAACTTGCGTAATAACCAGATTCTCTGAAGTACATCTTTTCCTACCAAAAGATCTTCACGTCTTGTTCCGGATGCAAGGATATCGATAGCAGGATAAATTCTTCTGTTCGAGATCTTGCGATCCAACTGAAGTTCCATGTTACCGGTTCCTTTAAATTCTTCGAAGATTACTTCGTCCATTTTGGAACCTGTTTCTGTTAATGCAGTTGCAAGAATAGAAAGGGAACCACCGTTTTCAATTTTACGGGCAGAACCGAAGAAACGTTTTGGTTTATGCAGTGCGTTTGCATCCACACCACCGGAAAGTACTTTTCCTGAAGCCGGAGAAACGGTATTGTAGGCACGAGCTAAACGGGTGATGGAATCCAAAAGGATACATACATCATGACCACATTCAACCATGCGTTTTGCTTTTTCCAATACGATATTGGCAACTTTTACGTGACGGTCAGCAGGTTCATCAAATGTAGAAGCAACAACTTCCGCTTTTACACTTCGTGCCATATCAGTAACCTCTTCCGGACGCTCGTCGATCAATAATACGATCAAATAAACTTCCGGATGATTTGCAGCAATTGCATTGGCCACATCCTTCAATAGCATGGTTTTACCGGTTTTCGGCTGAGCCACGATCATTCCACGCTGACCTTTTCCGATCGGTGCAAACAAATCCATTACACGCGTTGACATGGATTCGTCTTTGTGACCGGTTAATTTGAACTTTTCATCCGGGAAAAGAGGTGTCAGGTATTCAAAAGGAACACGATCGCGGATATATCCCGGATCTCTTCCATTGATAGAATCTACTTTTACAAGCGGAAAGAATTTTTCACCTTCTCTTGGCGGACGGATCGTTCCTCTGACTGTATCTCCGGTTTTTAAACCGAATAATTTGATTTGGCTTTGAGAAACGTATACGTCATCCGGAGAAGGTAAGTAGTTATAATCAGAAGAACGTAAGAACCCGTAACCATCCTGGATTACTTCCAAAACACCTTCAGCAGTTACAATCCCAACCAAGTCGTAAGCTTCTTCATCTACTTTTCCTTCTTGTTGGGATTGGTTTTGATGTTGCGGACGGTTTTGTTGATTTCCAGGGTTGTTTTGATTGCGCTGATTGTTGTTATTCTGGCGTTGTTGATTTCCCTGGTTATTATTGCGCTCCTGGTTTTGAGAATTATTTTGATTATTCTGATTTTGAGGAGCGTTCTGATTATTTTGGTTTTCGCCTTGAGCATTTTGGTTCTGCTGGCGGTTTTGATTTTGATTTCGCTGATTCTGCTGATTCTGATTTTGAGGCTTTTTATTCATTAAGCGCTCAAAAGGTTTTGGTTTATCAGCTGTTTTATTTTCTTCAGTGCCGGGTTCTGTTTTTGGAGTCTCTTCAGTTCCAACAGGAGTTTCTGTTTTGATTTCTGCCGGAGCAGTTTCAGAGACAGTAATTCGTTTGCGCTTTTCCTTCGGAGCGTTTGGAGCTTCCTCTTTTGCTTCTGTGGTTTCTGCTTTTGGAGCTTCAGTAGAAAATAAATCAGCAGCCGGGGCATCCGCTTTTGGTTCAGTAGCTTTCTTTGCTTTTGATTTAGCCGGAGCCTTTTCGGTTTCAGTAGTTGTAGTGCTCGCCGAATTCGCCTGGATTTGCTCGATCAATTCATTTTTCTTGAATGATTCCACTTTCTTAACACCAAGAGATTTAGCAATTTCCCTTAATTCTGGTAATAACTTACCGTCTAAGTCTTTTTTATTCATATAAAATTTTGGACTAGTTGTTTGTATTCGACTGAATACTTGCGAAAAGCAATGTGATTTTAATAACGATGTTGCAATATTACAAATATTCCTTAGACAAGCACTATGAATTTGTTTTTTTTCAAAAAAAATGATCTTTTATAACTTAAATTAGGCTTTGAAGTGAATGACGGATTGAAAAAAACCGTTTTGTTTTC
>CBFGPJ010000632.1:0-2052 GCA_965650615.1 uncultured Fluviicola sp.
AGTTCATGTTGGGTTGAGCCTGTACCACAAACGTAGGTGATCCTGACATACCGATTCCTACATTGGCCTGTTTTAAAGGAACAGTACTATCCTCTTTGATGTACAAACTTCCCGCAGGTGTTTCAGCAGTCGGCTCACTAAAAGCATATCCACCATCATCGTAGGTCAGGGTAATTCCGTTCATATCCAACAGATTTGCAGGGATATACTGAGAAGTTCCCGTAAGAATCCCAGAAGAAATTGACGATTTTTCCATCCAGACAAAGTTGTAATTCAGTGTCCAGTTAAAGAAACCCTGTGTATTTGCATGAGCAAATTTGGTCATCCAGGCCAAAGACATAGCACCTTCGACATTGAGGTTTTCATCTTGCTGGAAAACCATGAAACTTCCGGAATTAATGGAATTGTTGAAAAAGTTGATCTGATAGTCAACTCCGTTAGAATTATTTTCAGTCATAATGAATAATAGTTAGAGGCGGTAAATGTAATGAATAAATTCAATCGTCGTTTTTCATTATCAAAAAACCTTACTCCGTAAACCAAATCAGATATCTTTTGATCCCGATAGCTATCGGAATTGTATACTACATTTTTAATTTTCTATATCTTTGTGCCTTCGCTGAAGCTTCAGCATAAGCGACCCACACGAAAAATAAGAACTCACTTCATGAAAAACGTAGCAGTTATTGGAGCAGGAACAATGGGAAATGGAATTGCCCATACCTTTGCACAATTTGGATATAAAGTATCATTAATCGATGTAGCTCAGGCTTCATTGGATAAAGGATTGGCAACAATCACTAAAAACCTGGACCGTCAGGTTGCAAAAGAAGCAATCACGGAGGCCGACAAAACGGCAACTTTGGCAAACATCACCACTTTCACTTCTATGGAAGATGGTGTGAAAGGTGTTGAATTAGTGGTTGAAGCAGCGACAGAAAACGTGGACTTAAAGCTGAATATTTTCAAGCAATTGGACGCATTAACTCCGGAAAATGTGATTCTTGCTTCCAACACTTCTTCTATTTCAATTACAAAGATTGCTTCGGTAACAAATCGCCCGGAAAAAGTGATTGGAATGCACTTTATGAATCCGGTACCTGTTATGAAACTGGTAGAAATTATCCGTGGATATTCTACAACGGATGAGGTTACGAACCTGATCATGGAAACTTCAAAGAAATTGAATAAAGTTCCTGTAGAAGTAAATGATTATCCAGGATTCGTTGCAAACCGTATTTTGATGCCGATGATCAATGAAGCAATTTACACCTTGTACGAAGGAGTTGCCGGAGTAGACGAAATTGATACCGTGATGAAGCTGGGAATGGCTCACCCGATGGGACCATTACAATTAGCTGATTTTATTGGTCTGGACGTTTGTCTGGCGATCCTTGAAGTATTGCATGATGGTTTCGGAAATCCGAAATATGCTCCATGTCCTTTATTGGTAAACATGGTAACTGCAGGCAAAAAAGGAGTAAAAACAGGCGAAGGATTCTATTCCTGGAATCACGGAACGAAAGATCTGATCGTCGCGCCGAACTTTTCGAAAAAATAAGATTCTATAAATTTAGAAAAAGCGGAATTCTGAAGAGGGTTCCGCTTTTTTTGTAACCCCATCCGAATTAACCGTTAAATCATCATGAAACAGAAGCTACTTTTCCTATTTGGCTGCATATCATTTATTTCTACAAGTGTTCTTGCTGAAATACCGGAAGTGCGAAAACGTCAATTGGACAGTATTGTTTCACTCATGGACCTTTCGACCCGGAAAGACCTGGAAGCTGCTCACCGATACTTAGATTCACAAGGAAAAGACCAGGAAGAAAAAGTTTGGTTATTCTATGGATATATCGGAACCTATTTCAAATACGATAAGGAGCGCATGAGTGATCTGAAAGCTCCATTTTATAATCCGGAACTGACCGTAAAAAAATCAAAAGGTGTCTGCAGGGATTTTGCACGTGTATTTGAACACCTCTGTGTAAAAAGTAATATTCCCTGTTTTTCTATAGTCGGAAAAACCAGGATGCCGATAAAGTTGTTTAT
>CBFGPJ010000633.1:0-2050 GCA_965650615.1 uncultured Fluviicola sp.
AAGGATCGCAGCACCTACTCCGCTTTCGCCGGCGCCCAAAACAACTACTATTTTGTTCTGAATGTCCATTAACGTAGTTTCAGAGTTACGATACATACAACGGCCAACAGGATTGCAACAATCCAGAAACGTGAAACGATTTTCGCTTCATGCAGTCCTTTCTTCTGGTAATGATGATGCAATGGTGCCATTAAGAAAATCCGACGACCTTCACCCAGCCTGCGCTTGGTATATTTGAAATAACCAACCTGCATGATCACTGACAAATTCTCGATCAGGAAGATTCCGCACAACACAGGGATCAATAATTCCTTTCGAATGGAAATCGCAAATACAGCGATGATTCCGCCCAAAGCCAAACTCCCCGTATCTCCCATAAAAACCTGTGCCGGATAACTGTTGTACCACAAGAATCCGATACATGCTCCGACGAATGCCGCAATAAATATTACGAGCTCTTCCGCATACGGAACGTACATCACATTCAGGTAATCTGCGAAATGAACGTTGGAGGTCACATAAGCCAAAATTGCCAATGCAATCCCGGCAATCGCACTTGTTCCGGTGGCCAGACCATCGAGTCCATCCGTCATGTTTGCACCATTGGAAACCGCAATTACGACGATAATCACAAAAGGAATGAAAAGTGCCCAACCATACGATTTATCAATATCCCCGATCAACCAGTTGTAATTGAATTCGTTGTTTTTCACGAATGGAATCGTAGTCGTCATGTCACGGGTTACAATCCATTTGGAAGGAATGGTATCCGATACCACATCTTTTGAATGCTGGTGCGTTACGAACGATTCTCCGGCCTGCAATTGGTAATTGGCAGATACCCGTTTGTGGACCTGTACATCCGGATGGAAATATAGGATCGATCCGACGATCACCCCAACTCCGATCTGTCCGACAACTTTGAATTTTCCCTTTAATCCTTCTTTATTCTTCTTGAATACTTTGATGTAATCATCTACAAACCCAATGATCCCTAACCAAACAGTTGCCAACAACATGGTGAAGACATACACATTGTGCAACTTCGCAAATAACAAAGTCGGAATCAGGATTGCAGAAAGGATAATAATCCCTCCCATTGTAGGAGTTCCTGCTTTTTCCAATTGACCAGCCAATCCCAGGTCACGAACCGTTTCACCAATTTGCTGGCGACGTAACAAATTGATCAAACGTTTTCCGAAAATAATGGACACGATCAGGGAAGTGATCAATGCCATTGCAGCTCTGAATGAGATGTAATGGAAAAGCCCTGCTCCAGGGAAGTCCAATTGTTCTAAATAATTAAAGAGGTATGTTAACATAACTTTTTAGTATTAGTTTTTGCCACGATCCCGATAGCTATCGGGACACGAATTTTTACTCGCTTAACAGGCTCGCTGAATGGCACAACATACTTGCTTTGCCCGTATGATAGTTTATCCATATTTATTACCTGTTTGTTCATTATTTTTTTAGTTTATTGAAGTAATTTTTTACCACCTCGAAATCATCGAAAGGGTGTTTTACCCCGTTGATATCCTGGTACTTTTCGTGTCCCTTACCTGCAATCAGGATTATATCCTTGGGTTGCGCCAGGGAAACTGCAGTTTTAATAGCCTGATCCCGATCCAAAATGGAAAGAACTTTCATCGTTTGATGTGCTTCCACACCTGCTTCCATTTGTCTTAGAATTTCAGTCGGATCTTCTGTTCGCGGATTGTCGGAAGTTAAAATGACCTTATCGCTCAATTCGCAGGCTATCCGAGCCATTTCCGGTCTTTTCAGCGCATCACGGTCACCACCGCAACCAACCACCGTAATCACCTGTTCGTTTCTGGTCCGGATATTTTCAATGGTCTTCAGCACATTTTCCAATGCATCCGGTGTGTGTGCGTAATCCACAATTGCCGTGATATCTGCTGTGCTTTTGGTAAACTGGAAACGACCGTCAACCGCTTCCAAACTGCTCAAAACCGTTAATACTTCTGTTGAATCTGAACCCAGCAATTGACTGATCCCATAAACAGTTGCAATGTTGTACGCATTGAAA
>CBFGPJ010000634.1:0-2048 GCA_965650615.1 uncultured Fluviicola sp.
GTATAAATTCTTTATTCGAAGGAAAGAAGAACGGAATTATGCAAAGGATCAATGCATTCGTTGGGCGGATCATCAGGCAAAGTCCGAACAAAAATCCAAAAAACAGCAAATTCCTCGTTTTATTCTCCTGGATCCATTTCAGTGCCTGGAGCAGACAAAGATTCACAATAGAGAAACAAAAAAGGTGCGAATACGGAATTTCTATATATGTATAATAACTGAAATTTGTTCCCAGTGCCACCGCAAGCACTGCAATATAACAACCGAAATAATCTATTTTCAAGCGCCTTAAGAGCAGGAATAAAGCTATCAAACCTATCATTGCATAAAACCCCATCCCTACATTCAACCAGAATATATACGGCCAGGTGTATCCGTCTGCATCCACTCCAACCAATTGGGCATGCGTATGTCCGATCAGGAAAAACGGCGTGAGGCACTGAGCTGTCCCGGTAAAGTATTTATCATGGTATGATCCGTCTTTGTTTTTCGTAAGTCCGTCTTCAAAACCTGCATTCGGGTATTTCAGTCCGATACTGTCGTGAAATGCAAAATTGTTTCCTTCATAGATAAACCATTCCGGCAAGAACGCATAATATCCGGCTGCATCTGAGCGAATGGGTGTAGCTTCTTTAGCGGCAGCCCTTGTCCAGCCGTATCTCCTGTCTGATTTTGTTCCGAATAAATAAGTCAACGAAAGGAACAGTAAGAAAATCATCCATTTCTTAGCCAGGAATTTTTCTATGCTTTGATTCATTTTAACGGTAGGCTTTTTGAATTAAGAAGTAGTCAACTATGACCAATGCAGCCATTGCTTCCACAATCGGAACTGCTCGCGGAACGACGCAAGGGTCGTGTCTTCCTTTTCCACTCAGAGAAACGGCTTCAAACGATTCATTGATCGTTTCCTGGTTTTGCATAATGGTGGCTACCGGTTTGAATGCGACTCTGAAATCGATCGGCATCCCGTTTGAAATCCCCCCCTGGATACCACCTGAAAAGTTTGTCCGGGTCTTCCCTTCCGTTGTAAACAAATCGTTGTGTTCAGAACCTTTCATCGCAATAGAGCCGAAGCCGGAACCGATCTCAAAACCTTTAACAGCATTGATTGAAAGCATCGCTTTCCCCAATTCGGCGTGTAACTTATCAAAAACAGGTTCTCCAAGCCCGGCCGGAACTCCTTCAATCACGCAGCGGATACGTCCTCCGATAGTATCACCGGCTTTTCTTACCTCGCGAATAAGTGTTTCCATTTGCTCTGCCAGTTCCAAAGAAGGAACACGTACCACGTTTGATTCACTGAGTTCTTTCAACCCGGAATTCCAATCACCAAGCCATTGAATCGGGCCAACCTGATCTACAAAAGCGTCAATTCGGATTCCGTATTGAGCTAAAACCTGTTTCGCTATCGATCCCGCAACTACGCGTGAAACCGTTTCTCTTGCCGATGAACGTCCACCGCCGCGGTAATCCCTGATCCCGTATTTCTGTTGGTAGGTAAAATCTGCATGTGAAGGCCGGAATGCGGTTTCAACTTCACTGTAGTCATTCGATCGTTGATCTTCATTCTCAATTACAAAACCAATGGGAGTACCGAGTGTTTTTCCTTCGAAAATCCCGGATAAAAATCGAACTTTATCTGATTCTTTTCGCTGTGTTACAATAGCCGATTGTCCGGGCTTTCTTCGGTCCAGGTCCTTTTGCACTTCATCCAAATCAATTGAACAACCGGCAGGAATACCTTCCAGAATGCCACCGATTGCCTGACCATGGGATTCACCGAAGGTGCTTAAACGAACTAAATTTCCAAAAGTTGAACCGGCCATAATTGCTTTTACAATGATTGATTCAAAAATAAGAAAAAGCGGTAGTTTTGAAGACTAAATTATAACAAACGTTAGTGCGGAAGTGATTTAAGATAATAATTACGTCCCGATAGTTATTGGGAGCCGAATTACGAATACCGAATTTTAAAAAGAATATATTTCAATATGGAAAATGCTCTTTCAATTTGAAATAAAATTTCAATTCGGAAATAACTATGCATT
>CBFGPJ010000635.1:0-2045 GCA_965650615.1 uncultured Fluviicola sp.
GGATTACCCATTTTATTTGTTCTAATCACTGCTCTCTCATTCGGTCAGGAGAATGCAACATTAAGCGGAACGGTTAAAGATCAATCAAAAGGAGAAGAAATTATAGGAGCTATAGTCCGGGTAAAAGACCAAAAACTAGGCGCTGTAACAAACGAATACGGATTTTATTCCCTGACCCTGCCGGTTGGAAAATATACCATTCAAATTTCAGCTGTCGGGTATCTTTTAATGGAAAAGGAATTAGACCTTTCCATATCGCAATCAATCGATTTTCAGTTAAAAACAGAGCAAGACGAAAAGGAACTGGAAGAAGTGGTTATTTCTTCGGAAAGACCGGACGGAAATGTACGGGACCCTTTGATGGGAGTAGAAAAGATTGATCCGAAAGAAATCTCAAAAATCCCGGTAATCTTTGGTGAAAAGGATTTGATTAAAACGATGCAATTACTACCGGGAGTGAAGAATGCAGGTGAAGGAAGTTCCGGGTTTTATGTGCGTGGTGGTGGTGCGGACCAAAACCTTATTTTATTGGATGAAGCACCGGTTTACAATGCAAGCCATTTACTGGGTTTTTTCTCTACTTTCAATTCGGATGCGATCAAAGATGCAATGCTGTATAAGGGGAATCAACCTTCGAATTACGGCGGACGACTTTCGTCTGTTCTGGATATTAAAATGAACGATGGAAACCAGAAACGCTACAATGTGGGTGGCGGTATCGGGTTGATTTCTTCCAAATTAATCATAGAAGGCCCGATTGTAAAGGATAAAGCATCCTTTTTGATTTCCGGAAGAAGAACGTACGCAGATCTGTTCCTGAAATTGTCGGATAAATTCAAGGACAATAAATTGTTTTTTTACGATTTGAACGCAAAAGTGAATTACCGGATAGGGAAGAAAGACCGGTTGTTTTTGTCCGGCTACTTTGGAAGGGATAAACTGGGACTAGGAGATGTTTTTGGAATTAACTGGGGAAATGCTACGGGAACATTGCGTTGGAACCATATCATTGATGAAAAGTGGTTTTCCAATACATCATTCATCTATAGCAAATACGATTATAAAATTTCCATTTCGGGTGGTGATGTAAAATTCGATATTACCTCTCAAATCCAGGATTTCAATCTCAAACAGGAATTTCAATGGTTTCCGAATAACCGCAACAAGGTAAAGATCGGGCTAAATGTGATCAATCACGGAATTACTCCCGGGCAAATCGATGCAAATGAAAGTTCAGGGATCAATGCGAAGCGTTTAAAACCGACCAATTCCATTGAGAATGCAATATATATTACGAATGATTACACCATTACTGAAAACTTCACTATGAGTTACGGTTTGCGTGGTTCGAATCTCATGGCATTGGCAAGCGGTGATGAAATGTACACTTACAATCCGGATGGAACAGTTGCTACAGCCAATACCTGGTCGAAGAATAAGCTATTGAAGTCTTATTTCTTTGTAGAACCCAGACTTTCTTTTAGTTGGCAATACCTGAAAGGACAATCCATTAAAGCGGCCTATGCCCGAAATACCCAAAATATTCACCAGGTTTCCAATTCTACTTCCGGTTCACCAACAGATGTATGGCTTTCTTCCAGTTTGAATATCAAGCCCGAAATTTCGGACCAGGTAGCTTTAGGTTGGTTCAAGAACTTTTTCGATAATAAACTGGAATTGAGTACCGAATTGTATTACAAATGGATGCAGAATCAATTGGATTATAAGAACGGTGCAAATGAGCAGGCAAATGAGCGTTTGGAAGGAGAATTGCTTTCAGGAATTGGTCGTGCGTACGGTTTGGAAATCATGCTGAAGAAGAAAACCGGGAAGTTTACCGGTTGGGTCGGCTACACCCTTTCCCGAACAGAACGTAAAATTGACGGGATCAATGACGGAAAGTGGTACCTGGCAAAACAAGACAGGCTGCATGATCTTTCAGTAGTTGGTATTTATGAGATTACTCCGAAATGGTCTGTTTCAGCTTTGTTTGTTTTCTACACCGGAAATGCTGTGACATTCCCTTCCGGGAAATACCAGGTTGA
>CBFGPJ010000636.1:0-2032 GCA_965650615.1 uncultured Fluviicola sp.
ATGTATTCCTTCGGAAAAGATATTTAACATGATTACTCTCCGTTTAGCTAAAAAATCAGATATCCCATTTATCCGGGAAGTTGCAGAACTTACCTGGCCCATTTCTTACGCCGGAATTATTTCTCCGGAACAAATCCGCTATATGCTCGATCTGATGTACAGCGAATCCAAAATTGAAGCAGCAATCACAGATCCCAATCAGGCATTCTGGCTGGCAGAAGAAAACGGGAAAGTAGTGGGCTTTTGTGGAATAGAACATGAATATCCGGAAGCCGGATTTACCCGCATCCATAAATTGTACATTCTTCCTGAGACACAAGGTTCCGGGTTGGGGAAAATATTAATAGACCAGGTTGAAAGAGAAGCAAAAAAACAGGGAAACACCAGGCTTCACCTCAATGTCAATAAACAGAATAACGCAGTTGGCTTCTATCAAAAACACGGATTTGCAGTGGATCATGAAGAAGTTCTGGATATCGGTAATGGGTACGTGATGGACGATTACATTATGATCAAACAGATTCCTTGATTTTTTGTAAATTGCTTAAAATCGCACTATGAAATACTTTATTTCAGGAATTACATTCGTATTTGTTCTGGGAGCATGCACCGGAAACACTGTCATGAAAAAGAACCGGAATATGGAGTTCACTTGTGACAATGATTTCAAAGTTATTTTTACGGAAAGCACCACCATTACCAACAGCGACAGTACAAATAAGATCACTGTTCAAGTCAAAAGCCCCAAACTAAATGGAGAATACGACATGAAACAAGTCCGTGCAGCAAGTGGTGTAAAATATGTTTCAAAAGACGGAAAATTTATCTTTTGGGAACACCAGGGAGCATTTACTTTCGGAACGGAAGATTCTACATACTGTTTGTGTAAGTAAGATGAAAATAATTGCGAATTGCGAATTGCGAATTACGAATTACGAATTACGAATTTACTATTTAATTGTTTTTTTTCTAATGATGATCTGAAGTATTAGAAAAGGTAGTACTGCTGCAAGAACAAACAATAAATCGAAATAGAATCTAAAAGGTGGAAATACTGCGTAAGTTGGTAAAAAGGGATTGGCATTTTTTAATGAGTTCGGCAATGAAAACGCCAATTCAAAACCCAGCAGACAAATCAAGATTGACAGACAAAGCATTCCTCCCAGCAGCAATAAATAAGGAACAAATCCACTTTGCTGAAATCTTTTTTTCCATACATAAAAAGCAGTGATCGCAATACTTGAAATCGAAAGTGCTGCCACAAAGGAATGCAGGTCAAATCCAATCACGTATTTTGTACGGAAAGAAAAGTATTGAGCAATTAACAATACAAGGTCTTTAAAACAAAGTAGGCTGAATACAAATACAATGAAAAAAAGAGAGCGCGCAATCACTTTAACAACCGGATCACTTTTGCTTTTCTGAATGGTGGGATGTATCGAGTTTAAATCATCAATTGGATTTTCTTTCATAGAGATTTACCAATTCGGGTGAAACTCAATGGCAGTTGCACCTTTTCCATATTCCAGGAAATCCGCATCATAGACTTCAATTTGGTCTTGCTGTGCTAAATAAGTACGAATCTCATTTTTGAGCACTCCTTCTCCTACTCCATGGATCACTACCAATTTATGAATGGATTGATTTTTGGCTTTCTTGAAAGTTGCACGGAATTCAGCCATTTGCTTCAGCAAAATTTCTGTATTTGACATGCCTTGTGTAGATTCCAGGATTTCTTCGATGTGCAGGTCGATTTCCCAAATGGTCCGGGGTTTCTTCACTCCTGTTCGTTCCTGTATGACGCGAAAGGTCGTTTCAGGTTCCAGATCTTCTTTAGAGATCGTTATTTCGTCATCCGCATATTTTTCCGAATGAATAAAAACCAATTCGTTTAAAGGAAACCAGCGATCAAATCCGGAATCATCCGTGACCTGTGCCCGGTTCTTCTCCAAACTCAAAATAATCCCATCGCCTTTTTCGTATAAAAAAGAAACTTTCTGCCCAACCTTAAACATACATTGCTTTAAAAACT
>CBFGPJ010000637.1:0-2030 GCA_965650615.1 uncultured Fluviicola sp.
TTGTTGTTTGTAGGGTTTGGATAAACAGACACAGCATATCCGAGTTCATTGATCGAAAGACCGGTAAGTGTAAAACAAGCCGAAGTGTCGGTACATCCGTCCCTGGTCACAATAGCAGCATAACTTCCGTTGACAACAGCTGTAAAAGAAATCGCGGTTTGACCTGGAATAGCTGAATAGTTGTTATTGCAGTTGACCCATTGGTAGGATGCCCACGGATCTTCTCCGTTTAATTGATTTCCGTTTTGAGTGACCAATTCGTTGACTTGGCTTACATGGACATTGATATTTACGGTACTGTCACAGCCATAAATGCTTTGAAGAACAATTTCAACCACGGAATCGTGCTGCATATTATGTGCAGCAATTACTCCATTGCCCAGAACAAGGTCTTCTCCTTCACAAACAGTTGCTACTGCTATGGAGTATGTGACCGGATGAACGAAGAATTCACGTCTGATAATACTGTCACAGGAATTTGGAGAAACCACCAGTTGGTCGTATACAAAACCTGATTCAATATTCGTAAAAGTAGTATCGTTCGCTATTTCATAATCTTCGCCAAAACATACGTCAACCGTCTGATAATGAATGGTCGGGTCGGTTACAAAAACGTGGTATCTGATGATACTGTCGATTCCATTCGCTGCAAACAATGAATCGGTGTGCAACATAGTGGAAGTCAGGTTTGCAATCTGAGTTCCGTCGGGAAAAGTATAAGATGAGCCATAGCAAGTAGTGTCGTAAAACTGTGTCAGGTAGTGCGGTAAGAATTCGATTCCCTGGTTGAGTTTGATTTTCAATTGAGTTCCATCCTGAGGGAAGTCCGTATCAAGAAGTGTAAAACCAAAATCATATGCCGGGTCGGGAGCACTGGAATAAACGCTGATGGATTTATTGAGTAAGAAATAACCGTCATCCAGCTTAATCAAATTGGGATAGCTGTCAATATCCATAAATATTCCTGTGTATGCATTGGTAGGAGCATTTAGATAAACTCCTAAAATTTCTCCGTCAGTAGTATATTTATTTACGAAATAATTGCAAGTATTTGAATTGACGGATACTGACAGGTTATTTTCACCAAGGAATTCATGATCCAGGTTTGTATTATTGTTTGTTCTTGCCATTCCAACCGCGTAAAGGGTATCATTATCAAGCAGAAGATCTAATCCCATTCCGTAATAGCTCGAATTGTTTCCTGTAATCCATTGTGTCATTCCGCTGGAATTGATTTTGGTCAAAAAGTACTTTCCTCCGTAAAAGATAGTGTTGCTATTATCTGCATTGACAATTATATGGGGACTTGAAGGCATATAACTATCGTAATCATTTCTTCCGGTAGCATACAGGTTTCCGGCATTATCCGTAATTAAAGAATATATTTGGGTATTATCATTCAATGCGTCCTGCGTATAGGTTTGAATTTTCCAGATATAATTGCCATTCACATCAAATTTACAAATGAATGACTTACCACCATAGTTGCCCGGAGTATAGAAAAGTGCAATGGTATCTCCCGAAGCAGGTTCATGAATAATGCCGCCGATTTCTTTACTTCCCCATAAATACAAGTTGTTCGAACTATCAAATACAACCTTCGGTGTTACATAAGGGTTCGCACTGCTAACCTCGAACATAAAATCATATAGTTTCTGTCCGTTATTGTTCAGTTTGACGATTTTGTAAACATCATTACAAACCTGGCAGGTATCTTCGGTCAATAAAATATCATCTGTCGGCACACCGTTAAAGTAGAATGGAAGGGGTGTTGTCGGATTACTGGTGGAATTGTCCTGGAACCCGACAGTCAGATAAATATCGTCATTGTAGTCGTGATTTACATGTAAGAAAGATCCCTGATTCAATGCCATTGATCTGGTCCAAATCTTTCTTCCCAGAGAATCCGTTTTAAGAAGGAAACTACAGTATGGTAAGATTGTATCACCCTTATTGTCGATTAATCCCATAGAATTGGTGTTTCCGGTTATGAATAGGTTTCCGTTTGAATCTTCCATTACATCTGTAAT
>CBFGPJ010000638.1:0-2009 GCA_965650615.1 uncultured Fluviicola sp.
GGATTGTAAACAACAAACTATAGATTTAAAAATGTAGGGGCGTAAAATTTTACGTCCCTACATTTTTATATACCACCCGCAATTGACCTGCATTTCTTTTTGATTAAAAAATAATCAAAAATATTTTTCTTGAAAACATCAATAAAACTGGGCTAAAATGAAAAAAGATTATTTTTTAATCAAAATTTATTGAAAAAAATTTGGTAGATCGAAAATGATTTCTTATCTTTGTAAGGTAGCAAGTTCAGAGAAGGACTAATTACAAAAACAACCTTAATATTAACCATTATAAAATCGAATCGTGAAACGAATTATCATCCTTTCCGTTGGTACGGCGACTCCTAAAGTTATCAAAGCACTTTCTGAAGCTTTTGAAATCAATCAGGAGTTATTATTCAAAATTCTTTACAATGCGCCTGCTGTCTTTTTGGACAATGCAGAAGAAGCGCTGGCAGAAAAAGCATTCACCATTTTGACAGAACTCGGGCTGGAAGTTCTGATCCAAAATACGGATGAAACTGCTCCACAGCCTACAGAATCCCTTGATATTTCCGTACATATCAATGATCCGGTGAAACTAAGCACCGTCAACAAACAGCTTTCAGAATTCCTGGGCTGCGATGAAAATGAATCTCTGCAACTTTTGCTCAACGAACCAAGCGTGGTTTTGGGCGGAGTTTCTATGGCCACTGCAGAGAGCTTGCAAAAACGAATAGATGCTGAAGTCATTGCAAGTAACCCGAAAATGGATTTATATACCATTGAATTCACCGCAGAATCAGAAAATGAACGCATGAAGCTGATTAACCTCATCACAAGCAAGGAAATTACCATTCCAAAAGGAGAAACAAAATGGGTTCGCAACTTAACCTACGACCAAATGAACCAGTTTCTCACGCGCTATCGCTCGCAACATGGGGTTAAGATCTACAATCAAAGTTATTCCAGGTTTCGTATTCTACTGGAAAACTTTGAACTGACAAATACTTCCCAAACCAATTTCCTGGTAAACGAAATCGGGATGCCGGAGGAAGTACTCGCAGAAATCCACGCCAATCTGCCTGTTTTACTGGACGAATCTGTCAATTTCGGAATACTTCAGGAAAAATTAGCCTGTTATAAACAAGCCGGTTTAACCTGTTCCGAAGAACAAATTCCATTCGGAAAGTATGTCATCTCTGTCAGTAACATTACCGATTCAGGGAAAGCAAGGGAAATCCTGAGCAAATTTTACAAAGATGTCAATTTAGACAAACTCACAGATGTCTGGAAAGCCCCTCTGCCCCTCGGTGGAACTTTGAGTCGACTACTTGAAAAACAGTTGGAATATATTGGATGTGAAATTGAATACGAATACTAACCACTATGAACGAAAACCAACCTAACCTCCATCTCCAAATCGCTGAAAACGGAAAAGTACTCGCTTTAAGAGGAGATCACAAAGAAGCATTGCGCCATTACAAAGAGGCCATGCGCATGTGTCAAACGGCCGAAAATTCAGAAATTTTCCTTCAGCATTACAGTTTGTGTGCAATGGAATCATTGGAATTGATGGGGGCACACGAAGAAATCATCACGTTTTGTGATAAAAGCATCGATTTCCTGATACCTCAAAAAAATGAACGAACAGACGAATGGTTCAGGAAAAACCTCGCTTCCCTCTTCGAACGGAAAGGCATCCAGTGCATCTACCTGGATGAAAAAGAAGAGGCAATAGAAGCTTTCAATTCTGCACTCAAAGAATCAAAAGGTTTACCCTTGCCTTTGAGCAAAGAATTACTGAACTGGCTTCAAAGAGGTTATGCAATTACTCATCAAAAAGTGCGTGATCTTCAAAACAGACATCATTACTTTACTGTTCGAAAGGAAAATGTCAACGAAAAAATAGCAGTTCAACTGCCGGAAATGATCAATCCGTTCTAAACCCCGTTTTATACGAAATACAGGCAGCCTTATTTGTGCGCACAAATAACTGTCCGCCTGAAACCCATCATTAAAATGACCAGGGC
>CBFGPJ010000639.1:0-2003 GCA_965650615.1 uncultured Fluviicola sp.
GCGCGATTAATCGCGCCCCTACGTGTTTTATATCGTTTCCCGAATATCTCGCACCTGGATTTGCAAAGTCGTCCGGTTTTGCCAGGTATTTGTTTCCAGTGTAAACGCACAATCAAAAGCACAACCCGAAGCGATCAGATCTGCTTTATCCGCCATGTTGAATCCAATTGCAGAAAGTTCAATTCCCGAAAGCGGATCTACCAGGTCGAACTTCAAATGCGCCTCTTTCAAAAGACGTTGTTTACTTGCATAGGCGTTCCGAATACAAAATACCGGCTTGTCATTTCCCGGACCAAACGGTTCCATTTGCTCCAGCATCCTGTAAATCCTTGGGACCTGAAGTACCGATTCACCTGCAAGGAATAGATCCGAAGCAGCAATTTCCAGGTCAATGACCAATTCTTCCAGCTCATCCAGAGGCTGAATATTCTCCTGAACATATGCGTCAAAATGTTCTCTGAACAAAGCAATATTTTCCAATGGCAATGTTAATCCGGCTGCGTATTGATGCCCTCCATATTGTGTGAGCAAATGCTCGCATGCCGTAATGGCGTCATACACATTAAAACCTGAGACCGAACGTGCAGAGCCGGTTGCTTCATTATTATTCTGCGTTAAAACAATCGTTGGCCGGTAGTGATGTTCAATTAAACGTGAAGCCACAATACCGACAACACCCTTGTGCCAGTCGGATTGGAAAACAACGGTCGATTTTCGGCTGAGAAACAACTCGTCTTCCGCAATCAATGCCAATGCTTCCTGGGTAGTCTGAGCATCCAGGATCCGTCTTTCGGAGTTGTATTCATCAATCTCGATTGCAATACCTTTTGCTTGTTGCTTCGATTCTGCAAGTAATAACTCAACTGCCCGTGAACCGCTTTTCAAGCGGCCCGCTGCATTGATCCGCGGTGCAATGGTAAAGACCACACTCGACAAATCGAGTGGGAAGGAACGCTGCGCCTGTTCAACCAATGCTGCAATTCCCGGACGCGGATTCTCATTCATTTGCCGGATTCCATGTTTACACAAGATCCGGTTCTCGCCTGTTACCGGAACAATATCAGCACCAATTGCAATCGCGACCAAATCCAGGTACTGAAACAATTCGTCCGCATTTTTCCCGGTCTTTGTGAACCAAGCCTGCAGCAGTTTAAATCCAACACCGCAGCCACACAATTCTTTGAACGGGTACGTGCAGTTCGCCTGTTTCGGATCCAGTACAATGCAATCCGGAATTATGGCGCCGGGAGTATGATGATCACAAATAATAATATCCAGGCCCTTTTCCTTCGCATAGTTTACTTTATCGACTTCTTTGATCCCGCAATCCAGGGCAATTAACAAACTGCAGCCATTTTCCAAAGCAGTATCAATTCCTTTGTATGATAAGCCATAACCTTCTTCATAGCGGTCCGGAATGTAAAAATCAGCAGAAGCATAATTACGCAAAACACTGTAAACCAATGCTACTGAAGTAGTTCCATCCACATCATAATCTCCAAAGATCATGATCCGTTGACCTGTATCAATTGCGGTTTGTAACCTTTCCGTGGCTTTGTGCATATTCAGCATAAGAAAGGGATCGTGCAAATCACTTAATTCAGGAGTGAAAAATGAACGAATTTGGGGAAGTGTTGTAAGATCTCTTTGAGTAAGTAAGGATGCCATGATCGGGCTCACTTTCAGGTTGTCAACTGCGGCTTGAATTTTGTCAGGGCTTGGTGTTTGTTTGATAAACCAGTGTTTTTGCATAAATTTCCGTTTTCTTAAATAAGTTATGAAAAAAGTTCTTCTTGTTTTTAGCCTTTTGGTACAATTTTTTAGTTTTTCTCAAAAAACCGTTCAGTTTTCAGATCCTCTTCCTTTTGGAAGCAGTTCACAACTTACCACTGATAAAATTCATTTTGGAAAATACAAAAGTAGCGATTCACAAGTGACTTATGTAATTGATGAAAAAGGTATTTCGATCGTTACTTTGGCTATTGCCAGCATTAGCAGGGAGC